>ONPK01000029.1 GCA_900319675.1 uncultured Bacillota bacterium | reverse complement strand
ACATGACGCTGGGCATTGAGGATCTGTTAATGCCATTGGAAAAGCTGAAGGTTCCTACTCATGACATAGCCATGATGATATCTCTGGCCTTAAGATTCATTCCAACTCTGATCGATGAAGCTGACCGCATTCTGAAGGCTCAGGCCTCAAGAGGCGTTGACTTTGAAAACGGTAAGCTGGGTGAAAAGATCACGGCCATCGTTTCCCTGATCGTGCCGATGTTCGTCTCCTGTTTCCAGAGAGCGGACGACCTGGCCGATGCCATGGAAGCCAGAGGCTATGTGGTAGGTGCCAAGAGAGTAAGGTATAAGACTTTGAAATTCCATGCCGGGGATTACGTTGTGATCATCGTATCAAATCTGATCCTGGTTGGCATGATACTGTTATGGGTGTATGTCAAATGAGATATAAGGCAAAGGTAAGCTACGACGGCACTGATTTTAACGGCTGGCAGATCCAGCCTGAGGGCAGAACGGTCCAGAAGGCAGTTCAGGACGCTCTGTTCAAACTGTGCCAGACAGAAATACCGGTTACGGCAGCTGGCCGTACCGATGCGGGAGTTCATGCCCTGGGGCAGATCTTCCATTTTGACTGCGATAAGCAGTTCAAGGACATTAAGACTGCCATCAATTCCCAATTGCCTGAGGATGTCAGGATAATTGAGTGTGAACCTGTCGACGATGAGTTCCACAGCCGCTATGACGCCAAGTGGAAATACTACAGTTACATGGTCAATACCGGTGAGTATAATCCCTTGCAGAGAAACTATGTCTATCAGCTTGGTGAAGAGCTCGATGTTGATGCCATGAGAGACGCCAGTTATCTTTTCCTGGGTAAGCATGACTTTACAAGTTTCAACGCTACCAGGAAGGATGAAATGGAAAACCAGGTCAGGACCATCTACCAGCTGGACATCAGCGAGCATAACAATGTTGTCAGCTTTGACTTTGTCGGAGACGGTTTCCTGAGGCACATGATCAGAATGATGGTAGGTACACTTATTGAAGTAGGAAGAGGCAGAATAACTGAAGAAGAGGTAAAAAACATGCTTGAAGCTTGCGATAAGGACGCTGTTCACTACAATGCACCGGCATGCGGATTATATCTTGTACAAATTAGTTATGAAGTTTTCTGAAAAAGTGTTATAATGCATATGCATGCACCGGTGGCGGAATAGGCAGACGCGTACGTTTGAGGGGCGTATGACCGTGGTCGTGTGAGTTCAAGTCTCATCCGGTGCACCATTCATAAATAAAAGAGGCCTAGGCCTCTTTTGTTGTTTTCATGAGATTTCTGTTGCGGAAGTAGATCAGGAGATTTACTATCAGCGATAACAGATTGATGACATATACGGCCAACACGTACCACTTTGTGGAAATGGAAGCCATGTAGGCAGGATTCAGCAGTTTTGATCCGATGCCGGCAACATACCCGGTAAAGATCAGCATCAGAAACAGGAGACTGGTTCCCTTGGTGCTTCTGGCCCTGTAGGCCTTTATGGCATTGATCGGCCAGGATACGCCGAAACAGATCAACATGACGATTTCAAGAAATTCAGGCATGACTGATACCTCCAACTATCGAAATGTATTATAGCATTTTACCGGCATAATAACAGAGGTATTACTGATAATTTGATAATGTGGCAAAATAGCCGCATAGATGGTAAAATAGGAGACGTCTGAAAGGAACGAACATGAAGGAAAATACTGAACAGCTGGTAAAGACAGTCATTGCCGTATTAATATCATCAGCACTTCTGGGAATAGGAGTGTGTCTTGAACTGTATGCCAATATCGGTGCATCAAGCATCACGGTCTTTGAAGACGGCCTAAGCAGGACCTTCGGCATCAGAATAGGTACGGCTTCAATCGTCTATGGTGTACTGATGGTCATCCTTGACTATCTTTTCGCCCGTCAGTATCTTGGCTGGACGACCATAGCCAATGCCGTTTTATGCGGTTCCTTCATTAATCTGTTTGATCCGCTGTTAAGGCCGCTGTTTGTTACGGATAATCTGTTCTACAGATATGTCATTCTGATCATGTCGATCGTCGTAATATCTGTCAGCTGCGTGATCCTCATAAGAGTCAAGAGCGGCATGAACAGCATTGATGCCTTAGCCATGGCCGTAGCTGAGAAGTTCCACTTTGAGTTCAGCATTCTGAGAATAATCTGCGATGGCTTACTGATACTGACAGGGTATCTGCTTGGCGGGGTAGTAGGCATCGGCACGGCAATTTCAATGATATTTACAGGGCCAATGATCGATCTGATCAACAAGGCCGTTGACATGTTTGCAAGGTAACACATAATGGAAGTTATGTGTTTTTTAATGTAGAATGTAGGTGTACGAACACGGAGGAATAATAAGATGATAGATTACAGTGAAGGCTCTGGCAAAGAGTATCATATCGGCGTTGGCAAGGGTGACGTAGGCGAGTATGTTATTCTGCCCGGTGACCCTAAGAGATGTGCCAAGATCGCCAAGTACTTTGACGATGCCGTACTGGTAGGTGACAGCAGAGAATACGTTACATATACGGGATATCTTAACGGCAAGAAGGTATCCGTTACTTCAACAGGTATTGGCGGACCAAGTGCCTCAATTGCCATGGAAGAACTGGTCAAGTGCGGTGCTCACACCTTCATCAGAATAGGTACCTGCGGAGGCATGCAGCTGGACGTAAAGGGTGGAGACGTAGTCGTAGCCACCGGTGCCATCAGAGCAGAGGGCACCACCAAGGAATATGCTCCGATCGAATTCCCGGCCGTACCGGATCTGAAGGTCGTCAATGCCCTGGTAAGCGCCTGTGAGAAGCTGAATGCTCCTCACCATGAAGGCGTTGTTCAGTGCAAGGATTCCTTCTATGGACAGCACCGTCCGGAGACACTGCCTAACGGTCAGGAACTGTTAAGAAAGTGGGATGCCTGGTTAAGACTTGGCACGGTTGCCAGTGAGATGGAATCAGCTGCCCTGTTCATCGTCGCTGCCTATCTGCATGTCAGAGTAGGAAGCTGCTTCTTAGTAGTGGCGAATCAGGAAAGGGCCAAGGCTGGTTTGGATAACCCGCAGGTTCACGATACTGACCTGGCAATCAGAGTAGCCGTAGAAGCCATTAAGGAACTGATGGCTCAGGAATAAGATGGAACTTGAAAACATTCAGCTTTCCGCTGATGAGAAAAAGGTAATAATCATTGATCAGACCCAGTTGCCAAACAGATTGGTGTATCTGGAGCTGGATGAACTGGAGGACTGTTATCAGGCAATAAAGAAACTGCAGATCAGAGGCGCACCGGCCATCGGCATCTTTGCCGGCTACAGCATGTACGTGCTCTCACAGAAGTATGCTGATCTGCCTTATGAACAGTTTCTGGAAAAGTTCAGGATGCAGAAGGAATATCTCTATGCCTCCAGGCCAACGGCCGTCAATCTGGGCTGGGCCTTAAAGAGGGTAGAGAAGGTAGTTCTTGACAATAAGGATCTGCCGGTCAGAGAGATAGTAGCGCTTGTAGGCAGGGAAGCCAGAGCAATCCATCAGGAAGACATTGAGATGTGTCTGAAGATCTGTGAATACGGTCTGACTTTGCTTAAGGATGGGGATGGGGTTCTGACCCACTGCAACACCGGACCTTTGGCAACATCAAGAGGAACGGCCATCGGACCTCTGTTATTGGGAGCAAAGAGGGGATATAAGTTCCATGTCTTTGCCGATGAGACCAGACCATTGTTACAGGGAGCAAGGCTTACGACCTTTGAATTAATGAACGGCGGTGTCGATGTAACACTGATATGCGACAATATGGCTTCACTGGTCATGAAGAACGGCTGGGTAAACATCTGTCTGGTAGGCTGTGACCGCATAGCTGCCAACGGCGACTTTGCCAACAAGATAGGAACAAGCGGTGTGGCAATACTGGCCAAGCACTATGGCATACCGGTGTATTCGTTAGGACCGACCAGTACCATTGACATGGACTGTCCGGATGGCGATCACATAAAGATCGAACTGCGTGATCCTGAAGAGATAAGAACGATGTGGTACAGGGAACCGATGGCTCCAGAAGGCTGTGACTGTTATAATCCGTCCTTTGACGTGACTGATCACAGTCTGGTAACCGGATTTGTTACGGAAAAAGGAATAGTCTATCCGCCTTTCAGAGAAAACTTTGAGAAACTGTTCAGAGAATAATGATGCCTTATTATGTTAATTAATGGTCATTTAGCATGACCATTTTTTCATTTGATCAAATAACGTTAGTTTTCAGGAAACATGCAGTAACTAGTCAATAGAAAAGTAAGAAATCAAAGATATACCCGTTTGACGTATACACGTAAAAAAGGTATAATGACAAGGAAAGGCAGGATATGATCAGATCATTTAAGGATAAGGAAACAGAAAAGATTTACAGACAACAGTATTCAGGAAAACTTCCGGGGCCGATGCAGAAAACGGCATTGCGAAAACTCATAATGATCGATCATGCTGAATCGCTAAATGATCTTCTCGTACCTCCAGGTAACAGGTTGGAATCTTTATCTGGAAAAAGAAAGGTCAATACAGCATACGAATCAACAATCAGTATAGAATTTGCTTTGAGTACAGAGATAATGACTTTCATTCAGTCGAAATATGTGACTATCACTAGGAGGCAGGAATATGAACAACAGGATTGAAACGCCGAAGATAAGCGAGATATTATATGAGGAATTCATGGAACCTCTGGGAATATCCGCATACAAACTAGCAAAAGATATCGATGTACCTGTATCAAGGATACAGGAAATACTGCATGACAGAAGGAAGATAACAGTAGATACCTCCTTAAGGCTTGCCAGGTATTTTGGCGTATCTGACCGCTATTTCATTGACATGCAGAATGACATTGACATTAGAAACATGAAGATTGAGATGGAGGAAAGTCTGAAAAGCATAAAGCCTGTCATCTACAAAACAAAACCAAGTGTATAATAAAAATCTCCTTGCGGAGATTTTTTACTTTAATGATAATAATGCTTCCTTCAGATGACCTTTGTATTTATCAAGCAATGCTTTGGCTTCTTTCTTTGAAAGACCTGTTTCGTACATTGCGATGGCCAGCTTAGGATTCTTGTCAGCTTCTTCAAAGAGCTTTTCGGCAGTTTCCTTGTCGCAGCCCGTAGCCTTGACAATGATGCCCTTGGCTCTGGAAACCAGTTTTTCATTTGTCGGCTTTACATCAACCATCAGGTTGTTATATACCTTGCCAAGTCTGATCATGCTGGCGGTTGATAACATGTTCAGTACCATCTTCTGAGCAGTTCCGGCCTTCATTCTGGTTGAGCCGGTGACTACTTCCTGTCCGCTGACGACTTCAATCGGATACTTGGCGACTTTGCCGATCTGGCTGTCTGATACGCAGGCAACTGAACCTGTCGGACATCCGATCTCATTGGCATACTTAAGTGCTCCGATTACATAAGGCGTACGGCCGCTGGCAGCGATGCCGACGAGTACGTCATTCTTTGTAAGATTATGTTCCTTGCAGTCGTTGACACCAAGTTCAGCACTGTCTTCGGCACCTTCCTTGGCCTTGTATAATGCTTCAAAGCCGCCGGCCATGATGCCTACGACCATTTCATACGGTACACCGTATGTCGGCGGGCATTCTGCAGCGTCAAGGAAGCCAAGTCTTCCGCTTGTGCCGGCACCGATGTAATAGAGGTGGCCGCCCTTTTCCAGCTGTTCGACGATGACATCTACCAGTCTTGCAATCTGCGGCAGCTGCTTTCTGACGCTTTCAGCGACTGTGGCATCTTCATTATTGATGAGTGTGACGATTTCTTCGCTGGTGCAGGTGTCAATGTTCATTGTGTTGACATTCTGATTTTCTGTTTCGAGTTTCTTTAAATCTACTTCCATTTCTATCCCTCCTTAACACAGTCATAGGCAAGGCTGTTAATTGTATCTCTGAATTTCAGTATTGATGAATTGTCTCTCTTCGGATGTACTCTGTTGCTTAACAGAATGAAGGCAAACTGTCTGTCCAGATCAATGAGAATACTGCCGCCGGTAAAGCCCGTATGGTACAGGGCATGCTCGGAATACTGGATTCCCATTGATGATTTGTCAGTTGACATGATCCAGCCCAGAGTCCGTCTGTCAGCACCCTTGTCGGCGAAGCATGTTCTTAACATCTTTCTTGTTTCCGGAGAGAAGAACGGGTCGTTCTCGTTCATTATCATTCTTACGAATTTGATGAGGTCATCTACGGTCGAGAATACTCCGGCGCTTCCGGCAATGCCGTTGAGACGGAAGGCCTTGCCGTCATGAACAACGCCCTTGATGACGCCTCTCTTCTCCGTAACTTCCGTAGCCGCGCAGTTTTCAACATCCTTTGGCTGATAGCAGGTATGGATCATGTCCAAAGGCCTGAATATGGTTTCCTCGGCATAGTCCTTAAGGGAACCCTTAAGTCTGTCGATCACGAATCCCAATAATATGAAGTTGGTATCGGAATAGAAGATGTTGCCTTTCATCTTTTCATTCGGCTGCATGTTGTACAGTGCACTGATGAATTCCTCATCATTCAGTTTCTTGTATTCCGGTACGTCGATCAGACCGGTCGTGTGGGTCAGACAGTCAAGTACGGTTATTTCCTCATTGGCAAATTCCGGCAGTACCTGATGGATCGGTGTCTGTAATGTCAGCTCGCCGTTTTCAATCAGCTTGAGTATGCAGGATGTCGTTGAAGTGACCTTGCTCAGACTGGCAAGATCGTACAGGGTATTGCGGTCAGCGGGCAGTTTTTCAGGTACCAGCTGTCTGTAGCCATAGCTTCTGACATACTCTTCATCAGGAGTTACGACGGCCATGTTAAAGCCGCACAGATGGTCATTGTCAACCAGCCACTTAACCAGCGAAAACAGGTTTTCACATGCTTTGTTATTGATCATATTTATGTCCTCTTGTATATATTATAGACCATTGAAATAAGTAATAGGAGGTCTATAATTTAATTAAGGAGAGAAAGTCAAATGAATAATATGAGGAAGTATTTCGACATTGTACAGAAATACCTCGACCTGATTGAAAAGACCAGTGGAGAATCCGTAAAGAAAGCTGCGGAGATGTTCATTGAGTGTTTTGAACAGGACGGTATCGTACAGCTCATCGGCATAAAGCACGGCCTGGAATTATCCATGGAACTTGGATACAGAGCAGGCGGGTTAATGCCGTTCCACAGAGTCGGAGTAGCTGAAGTAGTCATGAAGGGGCTGATCAGTCCGGAAGAAGCCGCTGATCCGGGATTCTATGATGATCCTGCTCTTGCCCGCAGACTGCTTGACAACTATAACATCTATCCAAACGACATGTTTCTGATCAGTTCATCAGGCGGTGGGGAAGCAGTAGTCGTTGAGGCAGCGATGATCGGCAAGCAGGAAGGCCGCAAGGTCATAGCCGTGGTCAACATGAATGAAGTCAGACAGACCAAGAGCACCCATCCGAGCGGCAAGAACGTCGTGGACATTGCGGACCTGGTAATTGACACCCAGGCACCGTATCCGGATCTCAACGTTGAATTGCCGGATGGCCAGAAGATGTGTCAGATCAACACCATCTGCGGCAACATCATTGCCCAGATGATCACTGCTGAAACATACAGAATGCTGACGGAACAGGGAAAGGACTGTCCGATATTACTAAGTGTCAATGTGAAAGGAGCCGACGCCCACAACAGAGCCATCTCTGACAGGTATGAGGGACGCTGGAATTCGGTATAGGTGATCAACATGGCAAATAACATTAACATGCATGTATTACATGACAAACTGGCAGAAACATTTGAGACTCTGTATGAGACCCAGAAGGAAAACATTACCAGAGCTGCAGAACTGTGTGCAGACGCCATTGAAAAGGGCGGTGTCATTCAGGTATTCGGCAGCGGCCATTCCGTAGGTTTCGGCATGGAAATGCGCAACAGACCGGGAAGTCTGGTTCCCGTTCACAGCATGGTCATGAATGACTTCGTAATCAAGGGAATCGTTGATCTGAAGACCTTCAAGAGTCAGGATGACATCTTCGAAAGAAAGCCGGGAATCGCTGACAAGCTGTACAATCTCTACAGAACGGATGACAATGATGTCTTCATCATCATTTCCAACTCCGGCATCAATGGTGTGGTAATTGACCTGGCTATCTATGCGAAGCAGACAGGCCATAAGGTGATCGTCGTTACCTCATGGGAGCACACCAATTCTGAGAACTCACGTCATCCAAGCGGCAAGAAGCTGTATGAGTTCGGTGACGTCGTGATCGATAACTGCGGTCCGATCGGAGATGCCTTGCTGGAGACGGGAAAACTGGAAAAGGTATGCTCGATCTCATCACTGACAGGAGCAGTCATAGCTCAGTCAATCGGTCTGGAAACAGCCACCATCTTGGAGGAGAGAGGCCTTGAGGCTCCGGTTCTCTGGGATGAGACGGTTGAAGGATATAAGGAACACAACGAAGCATTGTTTAAGAAATATGAAGGGAGAATAAACTTAGAATGAATACTGAATTTGCTTACATGAACAAGCTGACTTCAATTCTTGATGAAGTCTACGAAACCAACAAGGATAAGATCAAGGATCTGGCTGAGAAGTTTGCCGAGAACATCATGGAGGACAGGATCATCCATACCTTCGGTACCGGCCACTCTCACATGATCGGCATTGAACTGTTTGCCAGAGCCGGCGGTCTGGGCAACGTGGATGCCATGCTGGACCCGGATGTACTGACAAGCAACGGAGCCGTAAGAAGCGGTGCTCTGGAAAAGCTGCCTGGTGTATCAGACATCGTATATGATAACTATACAGCCAAGGCCGGGGACATCATGATCGTCATTTCCAACTCAGGAAGAAACTCAATGCCAATTGAAATGGCCATGCGCGCCAAGAAGGAAGGACTGTTCGTAGTAGCCGTTACTTCATTAAAGCAGTCTGAGAAGATGATCTCACGTCATCCAAGCGGCAAGAAGCTGTACGAAGTAGCTGACGTTGTTCTGGATAACTGTGCTCCGGGTGGAGACGGATGTCTGAACATCAACGGTTACATTACCGGTGCGGTAAGCTCAATAGCTTCAATGTTCATTCTGAACACCATTACCTCAGAAGCCATCAAGATCGTTACCGACAAGGGATTCAAGCCATACATCTTCCAGTCACAGAATGTTGACGGTTTCAATAACGATGCCATCTATGAACATTACAGAGGCAGAGTAAAGCATTTATATTAAGATTTAGACAGGCTAATGCAAAAGAGAGAGAATACAAATTCTCTCTCTTTTCTGTTAATATAGGAATATGTATGTAAACAGTATCTACAGTTCAGATGTTCCTGAGTTTGTCAGGGAGATAGCTGAAACTGACATCATGAAGAGATTAAGAAAAGTAGGGATGGACTGCGGCTGCGAGTACACTTCCTTTGCCTGCTGGCAGGGTCTTTTGCCTGCCAAGCGCTATGAACACAGCATCGGCGTAGGTCTTATAACCTGGCACTTTACCCATGATGTGAAGCAGACCGTGGCAGCCTTACTGCATGACGCATCTTCACCGGTATTTGCCCATGTCGTTGACTTCATGAATCATGATTATGTTACTCAGGAGTCAACGGAGTCAGACACAAGGAAGATGATAGAGAACTCTCAGCAGTTGCAAAGCTTGCTTAAGAAGTATGGGCTGACGACTGACGAGGTGTGCGACTATCACATGTATCCGATTGCCGACAATGATTCACCAAGGCTGTCAGCGGACAGACTGGAGTATACGATGAGAAACTTCTACCGTTATGTTCATCTGTCAGCTGAGGAGATAGCTGAATACTACAATGACCTGACAGTAATTAAGAATGAAGAAGGGGAGGATGAACTGGCTTTTCAGACGTTGGAGATCGCTGAAAGGTTTACTCTTCATACCATTGAAACCAGCAGGATATACATTCAGGACGCCGACAGATATTCAATGGAAGTTCTGGGCAGGATACTGAAAAAGGCGCTGGAATTAAATGTTCTTACCGGTAATGATCTTTACTCCGGCGAGAAAGAGGTCATAGAAAAACTGATAGGCAATGAGAAAACCAGGAAGATGTGGGAATGGTTCTGCTCCATCAGTGAAATGGAAACTTCTGATGAGGCAAAAGATGATTCCTGGATCATGGTGCCGGCCAAGAAGAGATACATCAATCCGCTGGTAAGGGGCAGGGGAAGAATCATGGATATTTCTCCTGAGGTCAGAACAGTGATCAGTGAATTCCTGAACATATCATTTGATTATTATCTTAAGGCAAAGTAAAAGCACAGGGGACTGTGCTTATTTTTTCTTCTTTGAACCTATCTTGAAACTCTGTATTTTCTTGTGAGCTGCGTTGAGCTGCTTCTGCCTTAATTCCTTTTCCGGGATGGTAGTCCTCAAGGCATTGAAGTACTTTGACAACTGGAATGTCGTGGTCGTAATTGTGGAATAATCATTCAGAGTCAGAATGATGCAGGAGTTCTTGACATTGCTGTCGAAGAATGACCATTCGTATATGTCATCATACATGATCTTTCTGGCCAGAGTCTGGTCATTTTCATTGTAGATGACAAGGGAATCATCATACACGTCAACGGTATGACGGTCCCTGGCGATGAATATGTAATACAGTGCTGCAATGATGAGAACGATTCCTATTATCGTTGTGGCAGTGTCCTTCAGAAGGAATAAGGCTGCCCCGGCTACTATCGTTGCGATGGCAGGTATCGGGTTCTTGAACATGACCCGCCTGACAAGATTGCCTGTTATTTCTATTTCATCTGTCTTTATGTACTTATCTTCCATGTTGCTCATAATGATCGTCTCCTATTGTATATACTAATATAAATCAAATGTAAAGGGAATCATTATTATCTCAGGGCATCATAAAACCTCCCCTGAGGGAGGTTGATTTACTGGGCAAGTCTTCTTATTGTCTCGGCTATGTGAACCTTGGTTTCCCTTGTCAGGGTATCCGTGAAGGTTTCATAGGTCAGAAGCTTTGAATCAATAGGAGTGACATACGGTGAATAGCCATTTGAATAACAGACTATCAGAGCCTTGTTGAGGTCTACCTGATCAAGCCAGCCTGAGAACAGTTCGTTCGGTGAGAATACCAGGGTAACTGCACCAAGTGTCATTCTGGAGAGAACTACCTGTTTTACCCATTTTTCCGGCTGATTCTTAAGTCTTTCTCTGACGATCTTGCCATAGCCGATCGTTTCAAGTTCTCTTGGCGTTGCGTAGGAAGGGATCTCGTCAAAGTTGATCTCGTTGAATTCATGTTCACACCTGACGGTCTCTTCAGCAAAGTCCAGTTTCAGAAGCTTCTTTTCATCTTCCACTGTACGCTGTTCGCTGATTTCAGCCAGTAACTTATCGCCAAGCTTTTCAACGGCTGCGTAATCCTGTCCGTCACGGGTAAATCTCGTTGAGATGTCTCCTGAAGGTCCCTGCATGTAGGTGAAGAACATGTCAGGATGGCTTTCATTGAGCTTTGCCAGTACGTATCCAGGCCATTCAGCACTGAAGAAGTGAGTCTGGGAAGCTGACAATACGGTAGGGTGAACGTTATGGAACACGATCTGCCCGATTTCCTTTTCATTTGCGAATAATCTGATGGTGCCAAGAATGACGTTGGCCTTGTGATGGCTGATCCTGCTGCAGCCAAGCTTGTCAAACGGTACATAATGATATGAAGTGTAAATGTCTCCGGCTTCAGTGAACTCCATGCCATTGATGCCGGCTGTCAGCTGTGACAATAACTGCGCATAGTATGTTTCATTTGACGTGTCGCCTGCATAATGAGTATGAGTAGTTGAGACGATGATGTTGAAAGGCTTGTCAAATCTGTATTTCAGATTTTCCTCAAGCTGCTTTTCAAAGTTTTTCCTCAAGCTGCTTTTCAAAGTCATATCTGATCCCTAACAGGTCACAGGATACATGAATGAAGATCCTGTCATTGTCATCCAGCATCAGTACTCTGGCATGAAGATCATCGTGAACTTCGCTGACGGGATCTACCTGCTGAATGTGTCCGGCCTGTTTTACAGGTTCAATTGGATTGATGACAAACTGCTTAAAAGCGTAACGCATTATTTCTTTGCCTCCTTTTTCATGGAATCCTTGAAGGATTCAAGAATCATACCATCTTTGTAATATACATTTAAATAAGTGATCTTGATATCCTTATTCTTTTCATAGCTTTCAACGATCGGCTGCAGGTCCGGGAATACGCTGATCAGAGCGTTTGGAACGATGAACATTCTTTCCGGATTGGCAGGATCATAGGTTACGTATACATTTCCCTGAGGGATCTGAGTCTGCTTGAGATTGAACTTCTCAATGAGTGATGTTTCAATCTTCTTCATGTTCTTATCGTAAAGTGTGACATCAAGCTTCCAGAAAACGTATCTCTTCAGCTTGGAATCTCTGGCAAAGCGTTCAAAGCCGCCGCTTTTTATCCTTGCCAGGGCAATGTCGCCGTTGCCTACCATCTTCTTGATCATGTTTCTGTCAGCGTTCATCTCGTAATAGGAGAAGGCCATGAAGGCAACCAGACCACCTATTAACAGGCCCATGTATATGGCGAATGACTTGTCAGCCCATTTTTCCTTGTTCGTGAGAAGCCAGGCACCGATACCGCCGATAATGATGATCAGACCAAACAGGATGGCCGTACATCTCTTATATAATTTTAGTTGCATGTTATTTACCTCAGGAATATTATAGCACTACTTACCGTGTTTAGCCCCTATTATACGAATTAAGGGAAATTTGTGTGAAAAATACATACAAAAGTGTTTACACATCTGTAATTGTGCTATAATGGATGCATAGGAGGGCTTATTTATAATATGAGCAATGCATTGTTAGGAATCATTTTAGGTTTATGGTCTGGTGTTGCCATGGTCTTAAACCTGACAGGTATTGGTATCAGAACAGCATTGGTTTGCGGATTCATCGCAGGCATTTGCGTTGGTGACCCATTACTTGGAATTAACGTCGGAGCTACTTGCTTACTGTTCAGTATTGGTTATTATACTTACGGTGGCGCAACTATCCCTGACTACGTAACTGGCTCAATGTTCGGTACAGTTGTTGCTAAGAGCGCTGGTGTCGATGCTGGCTTATTAGTTGCTACATCATTGGCATTACTGATGACCCAGATGGATATCTTAGGCCGTTCAACAACAACAGTATTCCAGCATTTAGCTGAAGGTGCTTTAGCACAGAACAACATCAAGAAGTTCGAGATGTGGACAGTCATGGGTACATTACCATGGATCCTGTCAAGAGCAATCCCAGTATTCTTCGGCATGCTGTTAATCGACAACGTTAACAAGCTGGCTGACTTCGCAAACAGCGTTGAATGGGTATCAAGAGGCTTATCTGTTGTAGGTAAGTGCTTACCAGCAGTAGGTTTCGCACTTCTGTTATCTTACATGGATCTCAAGAAGTACTGGCCATTCCTGATCTTAGGCTTCGTACTGTATGCTTACATGGGCGTTGGTACAATCGGCTTAGCACTCGTAGGTTTGGCAGCTGGTGCTCTGTTCACTGGAATTGGAACTGAAGGAGGTGCTAACTAATGGCTAGAACTAATCAGAAATTAAGCGAGAAGGCAAAGAATCAGGCTATTACAAGACATAACTGCACATTACAGTGGTGCTGGAACTATGAAAAGATGCAGGCTGCTGGTTATGGTTATGCCATGGTTCCTGCTATTAAGGAATTATATGACACAGAAGAAGCACAGTGCCGTGAGCTTGAAAGACACATGCAGTTCTACAACACTCACCCAGGTGCATCATCACTGATTTTCGGTGCTGACTTAGCTCTTGAAGAAGACTATCAGACAGAAGTTGGCGATAACCTGAAGGTTGCCTTAATGGGTCCTTTAGCTGGTATCGGCGACACAATCCAGGCTGTATTGGTAACTCCACCATTCTCAATCATGGCTGCTTCATTAGCAGTTCAGGCTGTAAATAATAACAGCTTATCAACTGGTCTGTTATCAATCTTAGTTAACATTTTACCATTAATCGCATTATTCGTTGTTCGTTGGCCATTAGCTAAGTATGGTTACAAGCAGGGCGTTAACGTAATCAACGACGTAAGCGGTGCTGGTACATTAGACAAGCTGCAGGTAGCTGCACAGATCCTTGGTATCGTAGTTATGGGTGGTTTCGTTCCATCAATGTTAGCTGGCATCAAGGCTCCATTAAAGCTCGGCAAGGACTTAGTTGACGATCAGGGTAAAGTTATCCAGGCTGCTAAGACATTAGGCGATGCTTTAGATGCAATCTTCCCATATGTCATTCCATTAGTATTGACATTCATCTGCTACAAGCTGATCAAGGCTAAAGTTACACCGTTAAGAGTTATCTTATACGTATTAGTTGTAACCTTCATCCTCGGCGTATTAAAGGTTTTAGGTTAATCACTTATGATTACTCATCTTAGAATAGATAACCGTTTAATCCACGGTCAGGTTGCAGTAACCTGGAAGAACCATATTGGTGCAGATAAGATCATCGTTTGTAACGACAAGGTAGCTGCTGATCCAATTCAGAAAATGGCATTACCGTTGGCAGCAAGAGGAACAACAGTATTAGTTCTTTCAATCGCTGAAACAATCAAGTATGCTGAGGAACATCCAGATGAGACTATGTTCGTAATCTGCAAGTTCCCAACAGACGCGTTAGCTATTCTGGAATCAGGATTAGAAGTTAAGGACGTTAACGTTGGTAACGCTGCTCCAATCAATGGTACAGTTTACAAGATGGTTGACAAGTCAATCGCTGCTACAGCAGAAGACGCAGCCGTTTATCGTAAGATCGCTTCATTAAGAGGCGGCAAGCTGATAAGCCATCTGACACCAGCTAACGAACCAAGAGATTTCTTAAAACTGTTAGACGAAGCAGGTTTCTAAAGGGAACTAGAGGCTGTCATCATGACAGCCTTTTTTATTGCCTTTTCTGTTTATGTATATACAATTATGCCTTATAATGTATTTGTTGAGGGGAAGACATGAACAGAAAGAAAAACTGGCCGTTAAGACTGGCCATGGTTGAATTCACATACTGGTTTGCGCTGGGCACGGTAAACTACCTGACAGTATATCTGGAAGGTAACGGCTTTTCCGTTACGCAGGTCGGTCTGATCAATACGGTAAATGCCCTGGCTGCCACGTTATTCTCGCCGGTGGCAGGAGTCATATCAGACAAGATAAGATCCTCACTGAAGGGAATGATCGTCTTTACGACGGCCATGTGCATCTGTTATGCCCTGGTTCCGCTGACCATGAAGATATATATTCTGGGAATGTCACTGATGATCGTGTTCAGTGCCATGTACTATGCCTTCAGCGTTCCTTCGGAATCATTACTGGAGACAACGGTCGTCAGGGGATGTGAGAATACGGGAACTGACTTCGCTACGATCAGGATAGGGGGAACCCTTGGCTATGTCGTTGTCTGCGCTCTGCTGTCATATTTCGTTACTGATGATAACGTGATAGTAACCTTCTATCTGCTGGGATTACTGATCCTTCCGGCTTTCTATGCCATGAGCCGGATAAAAGAGGTCAGTGACAGTTCAGATGTCCAGGAAAGAATTGCTCTGAAGGACCTGCCTTTCGGCAAACTGTTCAGAAATCCCTATTTCGTATGTTATGCCATATTCACCATTCTGCACTTCGTACCGCAGATGTCCGTATACTATTATCAGCCATATCTGATAAAGGATGTAGGTGCCAGCATGACCTACGTGGGTTACCTGCAGGCTTACAGGGCGCTGTTTGAAGTACCAGCCTTGTTATTCTCGTATAAAATCATCAAGAAGATTTCGCTGAGGGACATGGTCATCATATCCGCCATACTTTATGCCGTTCAGTCATTCCTGTATTTCGGGGTAAACAGTTTCCTGCAGATACTGGCCGTAACCACCTTGTCAGGACTTGGAACGGGGTTCTATCTGGCAGGGGGAATAAAATATGTAAGTGAGGTAGCTCCTGAGGAACTGCAGTCTACCGCTCAGACGGTCATCTTCTCGATAAGATCACTGTCAGGTGTTCTTGGAGGATACTTCGGAGCCATACTCATCGAGATGTGGGGATTAAGAGAGTTCTATGTTTCAACAGGAGTGGTAATGCTGTTTTCAGCGGTATTCCTGTATGTAACGACAATCGTCATAAAGAAAAGCGGTAATCACTGATTACCGCTTGTTTTCTAATTTCTCTCTGATTATGTCTGCCGCATTCCTGTATACGTTGATCCGCTCACCGCTGAAGAGTTCAACTTCACCCTTGGTGATGAACAGAATGCTTTTTGGATTTACCTTCTTGATGTGGTTGTAGGAAATTCTCTTGGTGTTGAGAATGCAGAACTTGTCATTGTGGTAAAGACGCATCTCATTGTAGGCATAGTAGATTTCAGCGATGCCGCTGAATAACATGACTACGCCGATTGAAGAATGAACTTCAGACTTGTTCTGTAATCCCCATACCAGGACATAGGCACTCAGGACTACTAATACTATCAGCGCAATGATGACCGGTTTGTAGAAGGTTGTCACTTCATACTTCGTAAGGTCATATTCCTTCATCTTTGCCTTGTTCTTTGTTTCCTTGTAGATGCGGCTGGCCAGATAGGCGACACCCGCAATGACGCATAATACAAATACACTGTTCATAAATAATCACCATATATATTATATAAGAATTATGGTAAAATTAAAGGGTGGAAATGAGATGAACGCAATGAGTGAAGACAACAAGTACGAAAAATACGATCAGCCGCAGCCTGAAAAACGAGCAGCTGTAGACATACAGGAACTGAACATAACCGGCACACCGTTAAGAAGCATATTCTTCAAGAATAACAATTCATCAGTGATCGTCATTATTGCCGGTATTCTGCTGATCATGTTAAGAAAGCCAGCATCCATTGTTCTGGGCATATTCTGCATAGCGCTGGCTCTGTTCGTGTGGTTCAAGGTTGGCGATGCCAAGGTAATAGACATCTACAGGGATTTCCTGATCATTTACTCAGACAAGGACCCAAATAAGGCCATAAAGGTCAACATGGATGAAATTGAAGAGTGGGCAATTAAAAATAACTCTGGCGGTAATGACGCAGTAATGGTAAAATTAAACAGCGGTGAAACCATCTTCAAGGATACATTCCAGCTGGGAAGATTCTACAAGGTAATGTTTGACATCATTCCTGAGAGAGAATCAAGACAGATCCAGATGGCCAAGAACAGGGAACAGAAGCTGGAGTTCCACAATCCGTTCAAGAAATGGTTTAAGAAATAAACCATTTTGCCGAATTAGCTCAGTCGGTAGAGCATCTCATTCGTAATGAGCAGGTCGCTGGTTCGATTCCGGCATTCGGCACCATTGATAACAAAGTCACAGTTCGTCTGTGGCTTTTTTGGTTATATGGAGTGCCGTTTTACTTTCAATGTGGTAAAATGACGGCAATTAACAGGAGGTCACATATGAATCTTGATAATATGAAACAGAAATATGCCTACACATTAGCCAGAGTAGGCCTGAATGTTCAGCCAGGTCAGCCGGTTCTGGTAGAAGCTGCCATTGAAGGCCGTGACTTTGTGCCTATCTTCGCGGAAGAGTGCTATAAGCTTGGTGCCAGCAATGTCATCGTTCACTATCTGGACTTGCCGGCAATGAAGGTTAATGCCAGATACCGCAAGGATGAGGACATCAGAAAGATCGAGGACTGGGAATATCTGCAGTGCCAGAAGTATCTGGACGAGGGAGCCTGCTACGTCAGACTGGAAGGTGTCAATCCAAAGCTGATGGAAGACTGTCCTGAAGATCAGGCGAATGCCATCTTCGCTCATGTTGATGCCGTCAGAAACATCATGAGAAAGGCTTCAAGAGAGAAACACTGCCAGTGGCTCATCGCCATGATTCCGACTAAGGAATGGGCAGATTTCATCATGACGGACTATCCTGAAGAAGAGAGATTAAATGAGTTATGGAAACTCATTCTGAAACTGTGCTACATAGATGAGGACAATGACATCGTTGAGACCTGGGCTGAGAAGAACAGACTCAAGGGTGAAAGAGGCGACAGGATCGACTCATATCACTTCACCAAATTCCACTATACCGCATCAAATGGAACAGATCTGACCGTAGAACTGACACCTGATTCCAAGTTTGGCTTCGGTGCCAGAAAACTGCCGGCCAACTACATCAGACACAATGCCAACATTCCTACAGAAGAGATCTGCACAACACCTGAGAAGTACGGTACTAATGGTGTCGTATATGCCTCAAGACCGCTGGTACTGGGCGGCAAGAGCGTTGACAACTTCGGCTTCCGTTTTGAAAACGGCAAGGTAGTTGAAGTAATTGCCAATGAAGGCAAGGAGATGCTGGAGGCTCTGGTTAAGATGGATGAAAATGCCGGCTATCTTGGAGAGGCAGCATTGGTTGAATACCATTCACCGATCTCAATGAGCGGCAGAGTATACTATACGACTTTGATCGATGAAAATGCTTCATGCCATCTGGCACTTGGCAGGGGATTATCCGGCAGACAGCCTGAGGATCCTAAGTACACATTCAATGATTCCATCATTCACATCGACTTCATGATCGGTACTTCCGACATGCACATCGTCGGTACGACGGAAGACGGCAGGGAAGTAGTCATCTTCGATAACGGAGACTTCGCAATCTAATGAAAAAGGCCATCAGGCCTTTTTTTAGCGGTTAATGCTGGCAGCCATGCGGTGATAGGTATGTCTTACACCCCTGATGGCTATGCTGTAGGTTGTGATGTTTTCCGGGACGGCTATGCCGAAGTATCCGGAGTCACCTATGTGATGAATGTCAGCTCCTGACTGTTTGGTCAGTAAGGCAATTTCCCTGATGGTATCCTTGTCAGCTCCTTCCTGGCTGGTACCGATGGCACACATTGCCAGCTTGCCCAGCCCATGAATGAGTCTGATCTTTTCTCTGGCCCACTGTAAGTCTACACCCGGTATGGTTCCCGGTGACGGGATCAGTATGATGTCTGCGCCAGCTGCTGAAAACTGCATGATGTCATCTTCTGTCATAATGGCATCACTGGCTTCTGACAGTGAACCGCTGGCATGCATCTTGCCGGCTGCCAGTACGATTTCATTTCCTACGGCCTTCTTCATTTCTCTCAAAGAATCAACTATGGCATCATTGGTAACGCCAATTCCCGGATTTCCGGTTACTAATATCATGTTGATTCCAAGCTTAACTGCCAGCTCGGCATTTTCAGCCGTGGCCTGTCTGCCGCTGGTCATGGCCCAGGCGTTCCTGCCATCTTTGTTCACTTCAGCCGGTTCCAGGTTGATGCCTATCGGTCTGCCCGTGAGTTTCTTAAGCATTCTTATGGTGTCTTCTGGAGCACATTCCGGAAGACCGTTGATCTT
>ONPK01000112.1 GCA_900319675.1 uncultured Bacillota bacterium | reverse complement strand
TGGTTGCTCTTGAGGTATTGGAACTTGCCGTAGACAGAACGCTTCTGTAAGCATCGATCTTCTGCTTCAGAGTATCCCTTCTGGCAATAAGTTCAGTCAGGGTGACACCTTCCACCTTAGCACGGCTGTTGGTGAGGTTGATCCTGATGATCAGTTCCTCTAACTGTTTCAGACCGTCGTTGTACTGCTTGAACAGTTCAGACGGTTTTTCATTCGGCTGTTCGCCTTCCTGTACAAGAGCATTGTTGCTCATGCGGTATTCCAGCTGGTTAAGCTGCTTCTTCAGGTCACTTCTGGCCTGTAACGCTTCTGCTAATTTCATTATCCTACAGCTCCTTCCATGTCTATCTTCAGTAACTGATTGAGCTCTACGGCATATTCAACCGGCAGTTCCTTGGTAAACGGCTCTAAGAAGCCCATGATTATCATCTGGGTTGCCTCAGATAGAATAATTCCTCGTCGGAAATCTTTGATACCGTGGCTTCATGCTCCAAAGTACAATTATCATTCTGTACTGTATTGGCAGGAATGGTATCGCTGTTTGAGAGTTGGTCAAGAATCAGCGTATCGCACTCGATCTTGGTTCTGGCATTGTCTGCCCTTGGGCCGATGTACATCCAGTCACGGAAGTTGGCATAGCCGCCATTACGGGCAATGGACTTCGAAATGATCGAGCTGGAGGTATTCGGTGCCAGATGGATCATCTTGGCTCCCGTATCCTGGATCTGATTCTTATTGGCAACGGCAATCGTAATGGTCATGCCCTTTGCCCCTTCTTCAGCCAGTATGCAGGCCGGATACTTCATGGTGATGTGTGAACCGATGTTGCCGTCCACCCATTCCATTAAGCCGTTTCTGTCAACTCTGGCTCTCTTTGTCGTCAGATTGAGTACGTTGGTTGACCAGTTCTGAACCGTTGAATAACGGCACTTGGCGTCTTCCTTGACGTAGATCTCAACTACGGCTGCGTGCAGAGAGTCCTTTTTGTAAATCGGTGCAGTACAGCCTTCCACGTAGTGCAGATTGGCTCCCTTGTCAACGATGATGATGGTTCTTTCAAACTGACCCATCTGCTCGGAGTTGATGCGGAAGTATGACTGCAACGGCTTGTCCAGCGTTACTCCAGGCGGAACGTAAATGAATGAACCGCCGGAGAATACGGCACTGTTAAGAGCCGCAAACTTGTTATCGGTGTAAGGTACCAGCTTGCCCAGATACTCCCTTACTAATTCAGGACAGTACTTGATGGCACTGTCGGTATCTAAGAAGATGACACCCTTGTCCTGTACTTCCTGTAACATGTTGTGATATACGGCCTCTGACTCAACTTCTGCTCGCTTTCCGGGATGCCCAGTCTGTCAAAGGTATTCTTGATGGTTTCCGGTACGTCTTCCCAGTCGGAAGCCTTATTCTCACTGGACTTGATGAAGTATGTATAGTCATCAAAGTTCAGATCGCTCAGATCAGGTCCCCAGGTCTGTACCGGCATCTTTTCGAAGGCCTCAAAGGCCTTCAGTCTGTAGTCCAGTACCCAGTCCGGTTCACCTTTTATCTTTGATATGGTAATGACGGTGTCTCTGGTAAGACCCTTGCCCGTGGTAAACAGGGTGGTGTTCTCATCATAGAACCCGTACTGATATTCATCCTGTGACTGGAAGATCTCCTGGTTTTTCTTATTCTCCGTCATGACCTTCCTCGCTTTCCCTGATCAGCTGCTCAAGTCCATGCCAGCCGATGGTTGCGCATTTGATGCGGTTGGCCTGCTTGCTGACGCCCTGCAAGGCGACAGCTTCCTCAAGCAGATCCTCATCGTATTCCCTGCCATCGATCATGGCGTAGTAGGCATCAATGATCTTTCTGGCTTCTTCCAGGCTCTTGCCCAGTACCAGGTCAGCCATGATTGAAGTACTGGCCGTGGATATCGTACATGCCTTGCCGTCAAAGTTGACGTCCTTGATGATGCCATCCTCGATCTTGGCCTGAACATGGATGTCATCTATGCATGACTCGGAAGCCATGTGCGTGTTCAAATAAGCCGGATCAGCTACCAGCTTATGATGATGCGGATATTCATAATGATCCATGATGATCTGTCTCAAGATCATTGGATCCTTCAATAAACCTGCCATGTCTTACCCCCTAAAAGAAGATTCCGATGCAGTTTTCTATAGTGCAGTTCCTTACGGCTTCCACCAGTGCATCCACGTCTTCTTTCGTGTTATAGAAATACAGTGAGCTGCGTATCGTATCATCAGTCTTCAGGAAATCTACCAGTATCTTGGCACAGTGGTTGCCGCTTCTTACGGCAATGCCCTGTGATGCCAGATATCCGGCAGCGTCCTGAGAGAAGATGCCCTTGACATTGAATGTCACGATGCCGCTGTCTCCCTTTGGATTGTACAGTATGACATTATCCAGTTTTTCCAGCTTACTTACCAGATAATCTCTAAGTTCTCTTTCATGGGCAGCGATGTTGTCAAAGCCGATGTCCATAAGATAACTGGCGGCTGCGCCCATGCCCATGATGCCCTCAATGTTCTGAGTGCCGGACTCAAACTTGTAAGGCGATTCCTTTAATATCACGTCACCGCAGCTGAAGAACCTGGCATTGCTGCCGCCTCCCAGACACAGCGGTTCCGTTTCCTTCAGTAATTCACTCTTGCCGTACATGACACCCATGCCTGAAGGTCCGCACATCTTATGAGCGGAGAAGCACAGGAAGTCGCAGTCCATGTCCTTTACGTCCGTATGGCCATGCGGTACTGACTGGGCCCCGTCAACCAGCATTCTGGCACCGATCTCATGGGCCAGTCTGCACATTTCCTTAACAGGAGCCCTGTAACCCAATACATTGCCGATTTCAGCCACGGCAACGAACTTGACGCCTTCATGAAGAGCCTTCTTAAAGTTCTCTATCGTCAGTCTTCCCTCTTCGTTCAGAGGAATGTATTCGATCTTAAACCCGCACTCATCTGCCAGTCTGAACCATGGCAGTACGTTTGAGGCGTGTTCAGCTTCAGTGATAAGTATTACATCACCCTTGTTAAGGTGAGTTCTGACATAACCCCAGGCAACCTGGTTTACGCCATAGGTGGTTCCAGATGTATAGGCAACTTCCAGAGGATCGCAGTTCAGCATTCTGGCGATGATCTTTCTGGTTTCCTCATACAGTTGGTCAACCTTCTGAGAAAGTTCATAGTCACCTCTGTGGGCATTGGCCGTAATGTCACAGTAAAAGTGGTTAACTGCCTCGATGACCTGCTTTGGCTTTAGTGTCGTAGCGCTGTTATCGAGATAGGCTAATGGATGACCGTTCATGGTCTTGCCCTGCAGCATCGGGAAGTCTTTTCTGATCTCGTTTACATCGAACATGCTTCGCCCACCTTCATTTCAATTTCATCCTTGAGGGTATTGCCCAGCTGTTCATCGGAGATGACCGTGGTGATCGGCAGAAGATAACCGATGATGATCAACTTCAGTGCTTCACCATAGCTTAAGCCTCTTGACTGCAGATAGTACAGCTGATCGCTGTCAGGCTGTCCTAAGCTTGCGGCATGAGAAGCTGCCACGTCATTGTCATAGATGTATAGCACAGGCAGTATCTTGCCTACTGATGTCTTGTCATACGTCAAAAGACGGCTTGTCTGGTGAGTTGATGAACCGTGAGCACCCTTCACTATCGTGTTCTTTACCACCATGTCGCAGTTGCCATGGGCAAGTACGACACCGTAGTTATTTACATGTGCCTCGCTGTTTCTGGTAAGCGAAGCGGTCTGTACTAACAGACTTGCTCCTTTTTCCTTAATGGTGTAGTCGGAATTGACCGTGGCATCGTAACCGTTCAGGTCGCAATGCGCAACTACGGTCTTGCTGTAGGCATGCAGACTGTATCTTTCGTTTATTTCCAGTTCTGCTTCGTTGTGATTGATCACCAGCAATGTGAAGTCACTGCTGTCGCCGACATTTACATCCAGGTTCAGTCTGGCATTCTTACTGCCCTGAACCGTGATTATGACGGCAGACTTGCTGCGGGGAGCTACCTGCAGCTTATACTCGCTGACTTCATTCTTCTCAGTATCAATGACAAACTGTTCAGAAGAATTAACTGTCAGTTCCATCATTCGCCCTTACCTCTGACATTGGCAGCGCAGGTGCCGAGTGAAACTGCTCTTCTGACCGGTTCTTCCTCTTCCAGAACCAGATTCTGTTCCTGGATCAGCCATTCATAGCCTTCAGCATCGATCTTTCTGGCCAGCTCATGATCACCGCTCTTGACGATGCGGCCGTTTACCAGTACGTGTGCATGAGTAGGCCTGATCAGTTCATAGAATCTCTCATAGTGAGATACGATGATCATACCCATGTTTGTCTCTTTATAGACATCCAGAACGTTGTCGGCAACGATCTTGAGAGCGTCTACGTCAAGGCCGGAATCCAGCTCATCGAGCATGGCCAGCTGAGGCTTCAGAAGCTTCATCTGAATGATCTCATTACGCTTCTTTTCGCCGCCGGAGAAACCCTCGTTAAGGAAACGGTGAGCCATGTCGCTCTTCATTCCCACTTCATCAATTGTCTTATCCAGTAAACGGATGAATTCAAACAGTCTGATCGGCTGTTCTCTGTGAGCATTTACGGCCGCCTTCAGGAAATCGCTGTTGGTAACACCGGGAACTTCCTGTGGATTCTGCATGGCGATGAACAGACCGGCCTTTGAACGCTGGTCAACGCTCATCTGCAGAACGTCCTTGCCGTCAAAGGTAATGGAACCTTCGGTTACCGTATATTTCGGATGACCCATGATGGTCAGTAAGAGCGTGCTCTTGCCGTTGCCGTTAGGGCCCATTAAGGCATGGATCTCCCCTGCATTTACGGTCAGGTCAACACCCTTCAGTATCTCTTTATTTTCCACACTTACGTGTAAGTTATTTATCTCCAATGTTGGCATAAAAACTACTCCTCACAATTCTTCTGTATTATATCACATCTGTTTCCAATTAACCCTCTTTATGATTAACGGCGATGTTATGGCCCCGCAACTATTATATATTAGATATATTATTTTACAATTGCATCTTAGGTTCAAACATACTATAATGATATGGATTTTCGCTAAGGAGGAAATGCTTATGGCTAAGTTTTTAAAAGAAAACTGGTTTGTTGCCATTGTTGCTATATTTTTTCTAGGTGTAGCAATCTTTTTTACTTATGACCAGAACAAGGGCAAGCTGCCCGGCAAGAGTGTTGGCGGCAAGCAGGTAGTTTTCAGTGTCGATGACACAAACTATACAGCTGATGAATTATATGACAAATTGTCAAATGATTACTTTGACAGCAGAATTCTGCTGTCATTCCAGAAGGCCTTATTGGATGAAGCTACCAAGGGTGATGCAACTATTGAAGCAGACGTTAAGAAGAACTATGCATCAACACTGCAGTATTACCATACACAGTACGGTTACGATGAAGCCTATCTCAATCAGATAGCCAGATACTATTACGGTTATGACACCTTCTATGACTACATGCTGTATTCAGCCAAGTCAAGCTCAATGTATGCTTCATACATCGGCGAGCACATTGATGAACTGTTCACAGCTGAACAGAAGGCTGAACTGAAGTCAAGGATCGTAAGTTATACGGTAATCGCCATGGATGATCCTGCTAACCCGACAGAAGAAGAAAGCGCCAAGCTGAAGGCTGCTCAGGATGCCTGGGCAAGCGGCACATACAGCGCAGCCAACTTCGGTGACTTCGCAGCTGCCTATTCACAGGACGGCAACGCTTCAAACAACGGTAAATTCGGCTATGTTGATACCAAGACAACAGGCATCGATGAAACATTCCTGGAAACAGCCCTCTCACTTGAAGAAGGCAAGGTCAGCGACTGGGTATACTCAGAACAGTTCGGATACTTCCTGATCAAGTGCGATTCAACACTGAACATCGACCTGCTGAAGGAAGATGACTTCATTTCAAGAATTCTTGAATCAAACAGCGGCCTCAGTTCAAAGATCATCTGGGCAAAGGCTCAGGAACTGAACGTCCAGTTTGGAAATGAAGAAGTTGAAAAGCTCATCAAGGATAACATTGGTGTGGAAAGCGAGGATTAATTATGAAGAAGTTAGTTAAGATCGCATTATTAAGTTTCATTACAGTAGCCTTACTGGCAGGCTGTAAGGATGCCACGGCAACCGTATCAAATCCTAAGGAAATGCTCATCAAGATTGGCAACGTTACTGTTACCAAGGGTGATGTATACGCTGAAATGATGAAGGATGACGCTTCAAATACCGTAGTTAACCTGGCTCTCAAGCAGATTGCCAATGCCGAGGTAGAAACAACGGATGACATCAAGAAGGAAGCTCAGAGCACATACGATGATTACAAGGCTCAGATTGAATCAACAGGCGTTGACTTCGAAACAGGTCTGAAGCAGTACGGATACGCATCTGCTGAGGAATTCATGGACTACTGCATCTCAACCGTAAAGGCTGACAGACTGCTCGACAAGTACATTGACGAGAACTGGGACAAGCTGGTTGAGGAAAACAAGCCGGTAAAGGCCAAGATGATCTGGGTTGACGGATCAAACGGCATGGAAGATGCTCAGAAGGAAGCCAATGAAGCAATCGCCCTGTTAAAGAGCGGCGTGTCATTTGAAGAAGTTTCTGAAAAGTACAATGACAGATCGGCATACGCAGAGGAAAAGCTCTACACATTAGCCAACAATTCAACTCTTGATTACAATGTTCTGCAGTTCATGCTGAACACGGCAACGCCGACATTATCTGAAGCAATTCAGGCTAATACAGGCAGTGCCTACTATGTTGTACAGGTAACAAACACCAACATCAATCAGATGAAGGACGAGTTCATTACAGCATACAAGAACATGACAAATACCAGGGACACAGTCTTCCACAACTATTTCAAGGCTCACAAGTTTACCATTTACGACAGCTTTTTTTCATGTTTTCTTATTTTTTCCTTTTGACAATATAGGATATATCCTATACTATTAAAGAGGATTATTAAGGTTTACAGTAGAATACTATGAAAAAGAAGATGGTACGTTCCCTGTGGAACAATTCATCCTCAGCCTCGAAAACAAAATGCAGGCAAAAGTATTCAGGTTACTTAATCTGTTAGAAGAATTTGGGAATCAGCTTTCTGAACCACATTCCAAATACCTTGAGGAAGGGATATATGAATTAAGAATCAAGCAGAGTTCAAACACGACCAGAGTGTTGTACTTCTTCTTTACAGGAAAAAGAATCATTCTGACTAATGGATTTGTTAAGAAAACTCAAAAAACACCACGAAATGAAATTGAACTGGCAAAAAGAAGAAAACAATTGTTTTACGAACGAGAGAGGAGGAATCTGACTGATGCCGAGAAACTACAGGGAAACGCTGAATGATCGAATGAAAGACCCTCAGTTCAGCACAGAATGGGCTGCATTAGAGCCTGAATATCAGATAATCAGAGCCATGATATTAGCCAGAGAAGAGTCTGGAATGACCCAGAAAGATCTTGCTGAAAAAACCGGAATTGCTCAGGGTGACATCAGCAAGCTGGAAAATGGTAACAGTAACCCCTCCCTTAAAACCCTGCAGAGAATTGCTGAGGGATTAGGTAAAAGTCTGGTTATTGAGTTTAAGTAAACTGAAAATATGTACCGCACTTTGTTAAGTGTGGTACTTTTTGTTATGATATGTGTATCAGAAAGGAGACGACATGCTGTATTTCATATTGGTACTGGTGCTTGCTGCATTGTCTTTATATTTCTACAGTGAAACTCATACCCTTTCTGTGTCCTTCTACGACATTGATGGAGATGATCTTCCGGAAGAGTTTGACGGTTTCCGGATCATTCATGTCTCCGACCTGCACAACACCCGCAACAAGGCCATCATCAGGCAGATGGATGATCTGCTGGCGGCGCAGAAATGCGATATGATCGCATTTACGGGCGATCTGGTAGATTCCCGACAGACTGACTGGAATCAGGCCAAAGTGCTCTCAGACGTCCTTAAAAAGGCTGCTCCGGTATATTTCGTTACGGGAAACCATGAAGAAAGGCTTCTGGCCAAGGAAAGCGATGCCCAGGAAAAACTGAATGACATGAGCATGATCATACTTACAAACAGAGTCGAATACATAAAAAGAAACGGTCAGCGCCTTCAATTGGCAGGCGTCGATGATCCCAGACGTTCAGGAAGATCAACAGGTTCCGTGCCCAATGAATTCATACTGACGGAGCTTGATGAACTGCCTCTGGAAAAAAACCTGTTCACGGTTCTGTTAAGTCACAGACCGGAATATCTTGATCAGTATGCTGAAAGAGGATATGACCTGGTACTGGCCGGGCATGCACACGGTGCCCAGTTCATTCTGCCCGGCATCGGCGGTGTGTATACACCGAACCAGGGACTGTTTCCAAAGCTTTACAAAGGTCTGCACGTAAAAGGAAAAACAAGGCTGATCATCTCCCGTGGGCTTGGCGGCAAGGAATTCCCGATCCGCATTAACAACAAGCCTGAGATTGCAGTTATCACATTAAAAAGAATACACAGCAGTAAGCTGTGTATTTTCATTATTCTTCAGGTCCTGTCTCTATCTCGCCCTTCCAGTCGATTATGCCGCCGAATTCATAGATGTTGGTATAACCGATCTCGAGCAGTTTCTGAGCTGCCTGCTTGCTGCGGTTGCCGCTGCGGCAGTAGATCAGGATTATTCTGTCCAGATCCCATAGCTTTTCAGGCTTTTCCTTGCCGATGGTCTCTACCGGGATGCAGATGGCACCGGGGATGTGGCCTTCCTCGTACTCCTCAACGGTACGGACATCTACGATGATGTGGTTGTCATTTCTTCTCATCATGTCCTCGGCCTCTTCCATGGATATCTGCCTGTAGCTTCTGTCATAGCCATCCCCATCTACCGGGTGTTCGGTTTCCTTCTTCTTACAGCCTGCCATTACCAGTAATCCTGCAAATAATATCAGTAAAAGTTTCTTCAACTCACTAACCTCCCTGTTTTCATCATTATAACAGTTTTTCAGTACACTAAAAAACCATTCCGACCGGAATGGTTTTGATCACTATCTTTCCTCTCTGAAGTAGGAAGTTCCCAGTGACTGCGGTGCCTGATTGTCACGCTTGTTACGTGAACTTACCAGTACCAGTACGATGATCGTTACGATGTAAGGGATCATCTTGTACAGGTTCTGCATGTAAGTCGTTCTGGTTACCTTGAACAGCTTCATCAACATTGAGTTAATGCCTGCCGGAATGTACAGGTAGATCCAGTAACAGAAGCCAAACAGATAGGCTCCCCAGGTCGCATTCTTCGGTTTCCAGCTGGTGAAGATTACCAGGGCAACTGCCAGCCAGCCCAATGCTTCTATGCCGCTGTCGTTGCTCCAGGTTCCCTTGACGTAGTCCATGACGTAGTACAGACCGCCTAAGCCGGCAATTGCTGAACCTATGGTACAGGCCATGTACTTGTATAATGTTACGTTAATGCCCGCTGCGTCAGCCGTAGCCGGGTTTTCACCGACTGATCTCAAGTTAAGACCAGTTCTGGTCTTGTTGAAGAAGTACTGCATCGCAAATGCCAGAGCCAGGATAACGTATGTCAGCCAGCCATACTTGAACAGCAGCTGAGATACGATGCCAAGCTTGGTGGACAGTATCGGCATGGTAGCCTTGAAGGCCTTTGACGTAGCTGCGACGGAGATCTGTCCGACACCGCCGGAAAGCTTGACGAGTGAGCCGCCGAAGAAGTTGGCGATACCCGTACCGAACATGGTAAGCGTAAGACCGGTAACGTTCTGATTGGCTCTTAACGTAATGGTCAGGAAACCGTATAGTAATCCTGCCAGAGCCGTAGCTACCAGACAGCTGATCAGTGAGATCAGCACGCACAGGATCGGATTTGGTACAGCAACGGACTTCTCATAGAAGAAGGCTCCTGCCAGAGAGGCTATGCCGCCCAACATCATGACACCGGGAGTACCCAGGTTCAGTCCGCCGGCCTTCTCATTGAGAGTTTCACCGACACAGCCGAACATGATGACAGTTCCGAAAGTAACAGCTGCCGTTATCCAGGCAATTATCATATCAAGCGTCATACTAGTGTTCCTCCTTGTGTCTGAAGATCACTTCATAATTTGTAAAGAACTCACTTGCCAGAATGCAGAACAGCAGAATGGCAGAGATGATGTTTGAAGCATATTCATTCAGGTTGAAGTCGCTGGCGATCTGTACTGCACCTTTGTTGAGGAATACGATCAGGAATGAATAGATTATCATTACGATCGGATTCAGTTTGGCCAGCCAGGCAGCGATGATGGCCGTGAAGCCTCTGCCACCTGAAGTCTTTACTGAGATCGTATGTGATATGCCGGCTACTTCCGTAAATCCTGCCAGACCGCAGATGGCACCTGACAGTAACATCGTTCTGATGATTACGTTTGGTACGTTGATACCGGTATATCTGGCCGTGTTTTCACTTTCACCCGTAACGGTTACTTCATAGCCGTGTTTTGAATACTTGATGTATACGTAGACCGCAATGGTCAGTACGGCAACGATGATGATGTTCAGCAGATACTGCTGACCGAAGATTGACGGGAACCATCCTGCCTGATTGGTGGCATTGATGACACCGACGCTGTGTGACTGCTTCTTGTCCCAGACGTCTACGAAGAACTCAACGATCTGAATTCCAACGTAGTTCATCATGAGAGTAAACAGTGTTTCGTTCGTGTTGTATCTGGCCTTGAAGTATGCCGGGATGAAACCCCAGATCGCTCCGGCGATCGCACTGCCTACAAATGACAGTAACAGAATTACTCCTGATGGCAGTTTATCGCCCAGATAGATCATCATGGCTGCGGTAACAAGACCGCCTACCAGGATCTGTCCTTCGGCACCGGTATTCCAGAACTTCATCTTGAATGCCGGGGTAAGTCCTACGGCAATGCTTAACAGTAAGGCCGTATCACGGATGGTTATCCAGGTACGCCTGGTCGTTGAGAATGCTCCTCTGAACATTGAAGCATAGACCTTCAATGGGTCAAGTTTGGTTACCAGGTTGATGAAGAGTGCTGAAATCAGTAAGGCAATGCCGATGAAGATGACCTTGATGAGCAGCTTGCTCAGGAAGGAACGCTCTTCATTCTTTCTTATTCTGAGAATTGGCTGTCTGTTTGCCATGCTATTCACCCTCTTTCAGGTGAGTCATCAGCAGACCCACTTCTTCCTTGTTGGCCGTACGGCCATCCAGAATACCATTTACCTTACCGTTGCACAGAACCAGGATCCTGTCGCTTAAGGCCAGTAATACGTCGAGGTCCTCGCCGACATATACGACGGCGACACCGCGCTTCTTCTGTTCATTCAGCAGATTGTAGATTGCATATGATGTATTGATGTCCAGGCCTCTTACGGCATAGGCTGTCATTAATACTGTTGGCTTGTTATTGATCTCACGGCCTACCAGGACCTTCTGAACGTTGCCGCCGGATAGCTTTCTTACCGGATAGTCCAGAGAAGGAGTCTTAACATCCAGTTCATCCTTGATCTTGATGGCTGTCTGCATCGGCTGCTGACGGTGCAGTAAAGGTCCCTTGCCCTTTCTGTAACGCTTCAATAATACGTTATCGGTCATGCCCATGTTTCCGACCAGGCCCATGCCCAGACGGTCTTCAGGAACGAAGGCCAGATGCAGGCCATGGCTGATGATCTCCTTGGTGCTTAAGCCGACCAGTTCATGAACGCCATGAGCAGTTGAATAGTAAACTACGGAAGAACCCGGTTCCGGTTTCTGCAAACCCATGATGGCTTCCAGAAGTTCCTTCTGACCTGAACCGGAGATGCCGGCAATACCCAGCACTTCACCGCTGTAGAGATTGAAGGTAACGTCGTCAACGACCTTCTT
>ONPK01000122.1 GCA_900319675.1 uncultured Bacillota bacterium | reverse complement strand
TTCCTGACTGTTGCTTCGCAGTGTTCGCACATCATGCCTTCGATGATCATTGTCTTTTTCATTGATCCTTCCTCCTTTGAATCATTAACTGTTATCTTATGTATCTGGGATGTCTTTTTTCTGTCTCTGGATGAATCGTATATGTTCAGCAGATTCAGTCTCAGAGCATTGCTGCAGACGGTGAAACTTGACAGGCTCATTGCAGCAGCTCCAAGCATTGGATTCATCTCCCAGTTAAATCCGAATATTACCTGATACAGGCCAATTGCCAGCGGGATGCAGATGACATTGTAGAAGAATGCCCAGAACAGATTCTGATGAATGTTTCTTAGCGTTGCCTTGGACAGTCTGATGGCAGCCGGTACGTCAAGCAGATTTGACTTCATGAGTACCACATCGGCAGCGTCTATCGCTATGTCACTTCCTGCTCCAATTGCCACACCCAGATCAGCTCTGGTTAGCGCTGGGGCATCGTTGATGCCGTCTCCAACCATCAGGACCTTGCCCTGAGTCTGATATTCCCTGACGATGGCTTCCTTGCCATCCGGCAGAACTGAAGCAATGACATCGTCTACACCGGCCTTTTCAGCAATGGCTCTGGCCGTTATCTCGTTATCACCCGTCAGCATTACGGTATATATGCCCATTTCTCTTAACTGCCTTATGGCTTCTGCTGAATCAGGTTTTATGGTATCGGCAACGGCGATGATGCCGAGAAGATTCTTATCATCAGAGAACAGCAGCGGTGTCTTGCCTTCTTCTGCAAGTCTTCTGATCTGTTCATCAGCCTTGGCAGTAAAGTGTATCATTGATGAAATGTAATTGCGGTTACCGGCATAGTAACTGACATCGTTTCTTTTTGCCGTCAGACCATTGCCGGGTATTGCTTTGAAATCACTGATCTCAGCATGTTCGAGTTTTCTTTCTTCCGCATATTCCACGACCGACCTGGCAAGCGGGTGTTCTGATTTCTGTTCAAGTGATGCAGCTAGTCTGACAAAGTCATCCTCATCATCCATGTATGATATCACGTCTGTTACAGACGGTTTCCCTTCGGTTATCGTTCCTGTTTTATCGAGCAGCACTACATCGGCCTTGCCGGTTTCTTCCTGGGCTATGGCATTCTTGAAGAGAATACCATTTTTCGCTCCAACGCCATTGCCTACCATGATGGCAACCGGAGTTGCCAGACCAAGGGCACACGGGCATGAGATGACCAGGACTGATATCGCTCTGGCAATGGCAAATGTAAATGTCCTGCCGGCCAGCAACCAGCCAAATAACGTTAATAATGAAATGATCAGTACGGGAGGTACGAAGTATCCGCTTACCGTATCTGCTATTCTGGCGATCTGAGCTTTAGTACTGGCAGCGTCTGATACCATCTGAATGATCTGTGACAGTGTGGTATCTTCTCCTACTCTGGTTGCTCTTGCCTTAATGAAGCCTTCCTGGTTTATCGTTGCGGCAGATACTCTGTCATTTACTGTCTTATCAACCGGAATGGATTCACCGGTAAGAGCCGCTTCATTAACGGAAGTAGATCCTTCGATGATAACGCCGTCAACCGGGATGCTTTCACCAGGCTTAACCGCAAAGATGTCCCCTATCTGTACTTCGTCAATGTCAACTTCCTTTAGTTCACCGCTTACTTCAATAACCGCAGTCTTCGGAGCAAGCTTCATCAGTCCCTTTAATGCATTGGTCGTACGGCCCTTGCTGATGGCCTCAAGCATCTTGCCCACGGTTATCAGCGCAACGATCATGGCTGCAGACTCAAAGTACAGGTTGTGTGCCGTCTTATGAAGAAGTTCATGGTCTCCCTTTGCCAGTGCATCTGCCATGATTATGATTTCAGCAAAACTGTAGACAAATGAAGCCATGGACCCCATTGCAACTAATGTATCCATGTTCGGAGCTCCATGCATCAATGAACTGAACCCTGAGGTAAAGAACTTGTAGTTGATCAGCATTACGATGGCAGCCAGCAGCATTTCAACCAATGCCAGTATGAGTGGATTATCATGCATCAGTGCCGGAATCGGCAGATTCAGCATGTTGTGGCCCATTGAAATGTACATCAAGACAAGAAGAAACAGAACAGATGAAATAAGTCTCTTCTTCAGAACTGGTGTCTCATGGTCCTTCAGTGCTTCTTCCTGCTCGGCAATGGCATTTTTCTTTTCCTTGCCGGCACCCTTTACGGATGCGCCATACCCGGCATTAACTACAGCTTCTATAACTTCTCTATCTGAAACGTTGCCTTCAACGGACATAGAATTTGTCAGCAATGATACTGCGCATGATGAAACACCGTCAAGATTGCTGACGGCTTTCTCAACTCTCGCCTGGCAGGCTGCACAGCTCATTCCGGTTACGATATATTGCTTCATGATATACCCCCCTACCCTATATAGATTCTAATCCAAACAGTTGCTCATGACAATACCAATGCCCGCAAAAAAAGCCCCAGACTATCGTCTGAGGCATGATTTTCTTACTGTGGTTTGCCCAGCAGCTTGAACATGTTCTTCTTGTATACTTCTACACCAGGCTGGTTGAATGGGTTGACATCCAGTAACAGTACTGTTGCAGCGCATGCTCTGAAGAAGAAATAGATCATGTAGCCGTATGAGAACGGTGTATTGTCTTCAAGAGAAACGAGGATGTTAGGTACATTGCCGGTTTCTACGTGAGCAGCTACCGTTCCTTCACATGCCATCTTGTTGATCCAGTCAACGTTCTTTCCGGCCAGGTAGTTCATGTTGTCAAGATTTTCCTCATCTTTCGGGAATGTCATGTCAAGCATTGGCTTTTCAACGGTCAGAACGGTTTCATAAAGATACTTGCTGCCTTCCTGAATGAACTGTCCCATTGAATGCAGGTCAGTTGAGAATGTTACGCTTGCCGGATAGATGCCCTTTCCTTCCTTGCCTTCTGATTCACCGAACAGCTGTTTCCACCATTCAGCGACCATTGTCATTGAAGGCTCGTAGGTAGCCAGCACTTCAATGCACTTGCCCTGGTTTTCCAGAATTCTTCTGGCTACGGCATACTGATATGCAATGTTGGTATTGAGATCCGGTGACTTCAGATCTTCATAGGCCTTCTGGCATCCTTTCATGATCTCGTCAATGTCCAGACCGGCAGCTGCGATTGGAATCAGACCTACAGCTGAGAATACGCTGTATCTGCCGCCAATGTCATCAGGAACGACGAATTCTCTGTATCCCTTGACATCTGCCAGATGCTTAAGAGCTCCTCTGGCCTTGTCTGTAGTGGCAATGATCCTTCTTGCTGCTTCTTCTTCACCGAATGTATCTACGATGTACTTCTGGAATACTCTGAAGGCTACTGCGGTTTCAGTAGTTGTACCTGACTTTGAAATGACATTCAGATATACGCTCTTGCCCTTGATGTGTTCCAGTACCTGACAGAGATATGTTGATGACAGACCGTTGCCTGTATAGATGATCTCAGGCTTATCACCAGGATAGAGTCCCTTCATCATTTCGATGGCACTTCTGGCACCGAGATATGATCCGCCGATGCCGCATACTAACAGTACGTCAGCGTTTTCTCTGATTTCCTTTCCGACTTCCCTGATTCTGGCAAATTCTTCCTTGTCATAGTTGTATGGCCATTCGTACCAGCCCAGGTAATCGTTACCTTTACAGGTTCTGTTTACCAGAGATTCATGAACGGCGTTGATCTTTTCCTGGTAATCCAGGATGTTTTCCTTCAGCAATGCCTTCTCGAAACTAATCTTCATTTACCTTTTTCCTCCATAATCCATTCAGGCAGTTTTTCCTTTAGTGTCTTGAATCCGATGTATCTGTTTATTGCGTTAAGGTTGCGGTAACGCATGTGATTCTTCCTTGGCGGCTGAACCGCCTTGAGAGACAGTTTCAGCTGTCCGCTGACCGGATCGGCAGCTATGACCTTTACCACGATCTTTTCGCCCTGTCTGACGAACAGAGATACATCATTGACATAATTATCACTGATTTCAGAGATGTGAATCAGCCCGTCAGTATTGTCATCGATTTTTACAAATGCACCGTATGGCTTGATGCCGGTGACGATGCCCTGGACAACCTGTCCGCTCTGGTATTTCATATCCCCTATCACCTCTGTCATTATATCATAATATTTGAACTTTATGATGTCATCAATTATAATGTTTCCGAGGTAGTAAGATGTTAGATAAGATGTATCCATTCTATGCAGCAATCATTGCCATGGTGCTGGCTCAGGCATTAAAACCATTGACGCATTATCTGATCAACAGAGAATGGGATCCGGTTCAGTTATTCGCCAGCGGAGGCATGCCAAGCAGCCATACTGCCCTGGTATCGTCACTGGCATT
>ONPK01000056.1 GCA_900319675.1 uncultured Bacillota bacterium | reverse complement strand
TCTGTCAGTGATACTTCGATCTGGGTAAATGTACGGCATGGTCCTAATATTGAACACTTTAATTCGCCCTTTGGTCCTACGACAGTAACCTTTTCATTGCTGGCGAACTGACCTGGCTGTGATAATTCCTTTCTGAATGTTAGTTCATAACCTTTTCCAAATAAAGCTTCAAGATGTTCCTGTGTTACATGAACATGTCTTGCACTGGTTTCAACAAGTATTTTTTCACTCATGTCTTATAAATCTCCTTCATTTAGATTATATAATTTTAGTTATTATTTTACAATTCAAAGAGTAGTTTACAAAATAAAACAAATGGGTTACAATAATCAAGCATGGCGGTTGTGGTGAAGTTGGTTAACACACTGGATTGTGGCTCCAGCATTCCGCGAGTTCGAGTCTCGTCAACCGCCCCACTAAGCACGTAAAAGTCTCCTCTGGAGGCTTTTTTCATTTAAGGCATAAAGCCTTCATTTATGTGTTATGATATATGAAAGACAAAGGAGCATTCATATGCCAATTAACAGAGAAGAAGTCAGAGAGTTTTTCAATGGTCTGGCCTGCAAGTGGGACAGCTATACCCCGGCTGAAGACTGGATAGTAACCAAGATATTCACCAACATCGGCAGTATCCAGAATCAGACTGTTCTTGATGTCGGCTGCGGAACGGGATTTCTGGTGCCGTATTACATTCAGGGTAACGTCGGAGATCTTGACTGCATAGACATCGCTGAACAGATGATCGATGTTGCCAGATCAAAGTTTGACTACGCAAACGTAAACTTCATCTGCGAAGACATTCTGGAATATAAGGCCGATGAAAAGTACGACCTTATCATGATATTCAATGCCTTCCCGCACATTCCTGCCACCAGGGAAACATTCATGCATCTGGCATCACTGCTGAAGACAGACGGCATTTTGACCATAGCCCACAGCATGAGCCGTGAAAAGCTCATCAGACACCATGATGGCTTATCGGAAAGCGTCAGTGTCAATCTTCCGGAAACACCGATACTGGAAGAACTGTCCCGTGACAGTTTCAGGATCATCAAGATCGCCGATGATGACGACATGGTACAGATAATTTTCAAAAAAGCCGGCATATAAACGACAAAGAGCAGCTCATGAGAGCTGCTCTAATATTATATCTTTTCCAGTTCCTTTCTGAATCTGGCCACTGCCTTACGTATTTTCTTCAGCTGTTTTTCTTCCTTGCGGTCTATTATCCCGTCATCCTTCATGGCTGCCAGCTCGCAGGCCTGCTGGAAACTGTCCACGTACTGAATCATCGTATTCAGCTGCATCTTTATGTAACTGTTCATTACTATCTCCCTACAGTATTCTCCAGTAACTGTTAAAGTACTTACTGCCATTTCTGGCTGCCGTAATTATCTTTTCCTCAGCATTGTTGAGATATGAACCGCCCTTGTCATTAGGCTGTGTTCTCATCCACTTTACCGCTTCACTTAATGACTCAAACTCATTGGCCACATCACCACCGACCAGTCTTATGACTTTTCTGATCTGAGAAGGTATGCGTCCCGGACTCAGGTATTCGTTGAAAACGTTATTTTCTGTCTGTCCGCTGTTCATCTTCTCATATACCATCTTCAGAAGCTTGGCATCATCAAGGGCATTGTGATTCTGGGCTCCCATTGTCTCATCATAATGCTGACCAAGCTTTTCCAGAGATATGGTCTTATTGACCAGAAAATGATCTTTCATGTCCTGAGAGCAGTCGTACATGTTGAGATACAGGTAACTCAGCATCAGAGCTTCCTTGTATGCAGTTGTACACTGACTGTTGGCATAAACGAAATCAAAGTCCCCGTCCCCGTAACAGATGAACTGAGGAGCTTCATCTTCGCTGTAGCACCAGTCAAACAGATCGGCAAAGACCTTCTCACTTGCAGGAGCCTCATTAACGTCTTCCTGAGTTATTCCCGTTATCTGCGTTATTCTGAATGTTATCGGATCATCAGTATTGACCAGCGAGTAGAATTCCCTGCCGTCCTCACAGATGCAGCCGACCGATATTATCTTCTTTTCAGCTTCACTTGCCTCAAAATCTATGTAGTAATACATCATTATCCTCTGAAGAAATCCAGTATTCTTTCCTTGTAGTCAGGTGCAGTATCATAGGCTGCATGGCCATAACCGTCGTACATGAACCATCTGAAGTCAGCTCTGTCTCTCATCTTTTCAATGATTTCAAACGATGCATCTCTTCCCAGTACCATGTCATCATTCGAACCGAGAAGCAGCATCGGGCATCTTATTTCCGGAAGTCTTTCCGTTACGTCAAATCCCTCCGTTCCCCTGGCAAGGGTAACGAATCTGTTGAGATCTTCATCTGTTACCGTTGCGGCATCATTGACAAAGAAATCATGATAAGCCCTGGCAACATCTTCAGGGTACACTCTTTCCGCAAAACTGAGATTCAGTGCTTCTGTTTCCCTCTTTTCTGCCAGTCTGATCCACTCATTCAAAGGAGAATCAGCGTTTCTCTCTACCCTGGCTGCGCTGGAACCGATCACCAGTTTCCTTACGAGTTCAGGATGTTCCATGGCCAGTACCTGGGCGATCATGCCTCCCTGTGAAGCACCGAAGACATACGCTCCTTCAAGGCCGAGATATTCCATGACTTCAGCCGTATCTTCAGCCATTTCAGAAATGCTGTAAGTCTCGGGCATGTTTCTGCGCCTGTCAAACAGCCATACCCTGTACTCATCTGCGAATACCTTATATGCATCTTCCACGGCCTGCGCCGATAACATGACACTCTTTACGCTCAAGCCTGGCAGAATGACGAAGTTCCTTCTGCCTTTGCCAAAGACGCAGTAATCCATTTCAATGCCGTTTACCATTGCCGTCATGACTTCACTCATTTTATCAACTTCTTTCCTCTATCATTATAACCAAAAAGACCGCCGAATATCACGGCAGTCTTTTATGTTTGATTTTAGTCGTCCAGTCTGATGCTGTTGTAGAATTCCTTGTTGAACAGGTCGGTATCTACACTGCGGTCATATACCTTCCTGCCTTCACAGTAGGTATACAGAGCATTGTAATCGTCATCGATGACCACGAAGTCGGCATCCTTGCCGACGGCAATGCTGCCCTTGACATCACCGAATCCGTACTTTCTGGCCGGATTCAGTGAAGACATCTTCACTACTTCCTCTAAAGGCATCTTATTGATCTCAACAAGGTTTCTTATGCCATAGAGAACCGGCTTGCTTGAGCCTGAGAGCCTGCCGGTCTCACTCAGTACGAATCCTTCCTCATTGACGTAAATCGTCTTTCTGTCACTTACCTGACCGTTGGTCTGATTGCCCTGCTGACTGGCTGAACCAAGATAGTGTCCCACCGGCAGTCCGGCATAGGCAACGTTATCGGATACCATCATGAACCTGCTGGTATCCTTGACCTTGAAGTACAGTTTTATCATTTCCAGAGATACATGCAGGCCATCGCAGATGACTTCACAGTCTACCTCAGGTCTGAACAGACAGGCGCCAAGAGTACCAATGTCCCTGTCATGCAGACCGGTCATGACATTGCCAAGATGAGTGGCTACGGTAATGCCGGCATCTATGCCTGCATTGGCTTCCCTGTAGTTTGCGTTGGTATGGTACGCGCCAACCTTTACGCCTCTGGACACGAAGAATCTGATGGCTTCCAAAGCACCAGGCACTTCCGGTGCGATGTCTATCAGTAACAGGTGTCCCTGTCCGGCATCCAGCATTTTCTGAGCATGTTCCATGTCTACCGATGGATATCCGGTATTGACTCCCTTTTCGCCGACTCTGGCACCCCACGGTCCTTCGCTGTGGATGCCGAGGATCCTGGCTCCATCGAAGTTGTCATTCATGTGGTCAACCAGAAGTTTTATGGTTTCAATGTGGATGGTGGTTGGAAATACACCCGTAACACCGCTTGAGGCCAGGCCCTTGAGGTAACCCCTGACATCATCCAGTGTCGGTATTTCAGCAGCTGACATCGCATAGCCGTAACAGCCATGATTATGCGTATCAATGATTCCCGGTATGATCCGGTTACTGCCGAAGTCGATGTCCGGCTTCAGGCCAGCGTCCTTTTCATAAAACCTGACAAACCTGCCGTTTTCAATTTCAAGATAGCCGCTTCTTACGGCATTTTCCATGTAGATCCTGTCTGAATAGATTATCATTTTCATCACTTTCCTTTTTCCTGAAGTTATTTACAGTTTCATCATAATCGTAAACGGGGCATGCAGTAAAGCAACATGAACCCACAAAAGAAAAAGAAACGGTTGCCCGTTTCTATCCTCTCTTGTTCTTGGCAAGCAGTTTCTTCAGTTCCTCATTGAGTTCTCTGAACATGCCCTTGTTGTCAAGACCGTCGATCATGTCTGCGAGCTTGAACACCTCCTGATCGCTCAGACTGTCATTACCGGAAATGTTTCTGAACTTGTTGAGAACAATGTACTCGCGGATGTTTTTGACGCTCTTGCCATCTGCGATCATCTCCCTGACGATGCTGCTGCTCTTGGCAAACTTGATCAGTTCCCTGTTGATCAGGTCATAGGAAACCTTGCCGTTCTTGTCGGTATAGTGAGCAGTTATGGCTTCCAGAGCTGCCTCATTGATCTCAATGATCTCTTCTTCCTGTTCTTCCTTTACCGGTTCAACGAACATATCCTTGGTAACCTTTATGCTGCCCTGCTTCTTGTATGGCATGCCGTTTGTCAGAGCAATTGCCTCCTTGAAGGCTTCCAGCGGGAACTTTTCCAGGTTGGTATTTTTCGCAATCACAGGTTCACCCGTAGACTTGCTGATGGACGCAATTCCCGGCTGCTTAACATCCGGTCTGTAGATGAGGATGCTGTTGTCACCGGCCTTCAGTTTCTGTCTGTAGGCAAAAGCCTTTATCGTTGTTAATTCAACTACATTGGTTCTGATCATAATTATGCCTCCTTATTCTGAACCTGCATTATCAATCATTAACCGGATACCACAAAAGCTGCCCTTCAGAAAAGGACATAAATATGAAAGCTCGATTAATGTAGCATTTCTAATACATATTTTACATATTTGCCGAAATCCTGACAATATGTAACCGTTTTCTTTGGTTTTATCGGTGCAAAACCCTTTCATATATCCGTGATTAGAATATAATAATGACCATATGAAAAAGAATCCTTCAACCATGGACATGGTCAACGGTCCGTTACTGCCAAACATTTTCCGTTTTGCGATTCCGCTGATGTTCTCAGAACTTCTGCAGATATTCTTTAACTCGGCCGATACGATCATCGTTGGTAAGTTTGCCGGAGATACGGCACTGGCGGCCGTAGGAGCCACGGGTTCACTGGTATTCCTGCTGACCAGCGTGTTCTATGGTCTGTCCACGGGATCAAACGTTCTCATCGCCCGCTATCTGGGAACGAGAAATGATGAGAGGATCCGGGCAGCCGTTCATTCATCAATGATCATTGCCTGGTGCGGAGGCATTCTGCTTACCCTGGTAGGCATATTGTTCTCAAAGCCGTTACTTGGATTGATGGGGACTCCGGAAGAATTCATTGATCTCAGTGCCCTTTACATGAAAATATATTTCGCAGGTGTAATTTCACTTCTGACATATAACTTCGGCTCAGCAGTGCTGAGGTCAAAGGGAGATACCAAGAGACCTCTGTACTTCCTGATAATCTCAGGCATCATAAACGTCGTGCTTAATCTCATAACGGTCATACTGCTGAAATGGTCAGTCGTCGGCGTTGCCGTTGCCACGGTAGCTTCCGAAACGGTGTCTGCCGTACTGGTAATGTGGATACTGATAAATGAAGAAGATGCCACCAGACTTGATTTAAGGCATCTGAAGGCTGATTTGAAGAGTGTCGGGGAAATAATGCGCATAGGCATTCCAGCCGGTCTGTCAGCCGCTGTGTTCGCCCTGTCAAATGTCGTAGTGCAGTCAAGCATCAACTCCTTTGATTCTACCGACATCGTAGCCGGTAACGCAGCCGGTGCCAACATTGAAAACTACGTTTACATCGGATATACCGCCTTCAATCAGGCTACGCTGACCTTTACCAGTCAGAACATCGGTGCCGGCAGAACGGACCGTGTCAAAGAGATACTGATAAAAACCGGATTACTGGTTGCCGGCGCAGCCATAGTGATGTCCACCATCGTTTATCTTGCCGGTCCAACGGTATTGAAACTCTACACTGATAAACCATCGGTAATTGACGTTGGCATGATCAGGACCGGACTTGTTGCCAGATTCCTGGTATTAAATGCCTCACTGGATACATTTGTAAACTCACTAAGAGGCATGGGTTATTCATCACTGCCGACGATCTTGATGATCATAGGAATATGCGGCGTGAGAATCGCCTGGATCTATACGGTATTCCCTGTTGAGGGTACCCTTGAATCAATATACATGTGCTTCCCGGTCAGCTGGGCGGCTACCATGCTTGTAGAAATCATTCTGTGGTTCATCGCCTACAGAAAAGTATGCAGAAACTAAAAAATACATCGGATCATCCGATGTATTTTTTTATTCCTGAGTAAATCTGTTTACCAGTGCATCGATCTCTTCATCGCTCATTCCCGACGCCCTCAGATAACTGCGACCGCATTCCTCAAGGTCAAGACTTCTGACGTCTGCTTCCTTATCCTGTGCCAGCATTCTGAGCATGTCATTGAGGTAACTGTCAAGGATAAGATCATATTTGTACTTGTCACCCTTTTCATTTACCTGATAGTAGTTGTCATAGGTGATCATGTAATCACTGGCTATTTCATCATAGGTGGCATGGCACAGGATCTCGATCATCATGCAGACAAAGCCGGTCCTGTCCTTGCCTTCGGTACAGTGGATCAGATAAGGACCATCATTGGCAATTATCTCTCTGAATCCCTGTACGATCTTCTTTCGGAAGTCTGCTGCTTCAAAGTTCATCGTCATTCCCAACGGCAGTACCTTTCCCTCTTCGTAAAGTGAACGGTAATATGGGGAATCATAGGAAGGTTCAGCCATGTACTTCTCAATCTTTTCAGCCGTGTCAGCAGCGTTGAACACGAATCTGACGCCGGCTTCTTCTATCAGTTCATCAGAGTAAGGTGCCCTGTTATGCTGATTATCACATGGTGAAGCAGATCTGTACATGATGTTTTCTCTGATGTCTCCGACTGTTACCATGCGGAAGTTGGCAAAAACTTCATCACTTGGAAACTGTGATCTGTCATCCTTGTAGTGCAGGTCTCTTGCCATCTGGATATCAAGGTACTTTCCAGGTTCACGCAATGTGACCGTTGCCGTCAGACCATCTTTCAGGTTCATGGTTTCCCAGATGTCAGGACCGTAGTTACGGCAGATCTTGATGTATGGATAGCCGGGATAACCGACCAGAATAAGCTCTCCGCTTTCAACGTAATACCCATTGTAGTATGGAACATCCTCAAGCAGCTGTCCGTCTGAGAACGCAACGTCAACGCTGTCACCGAACATGAACCCCTTCCTGTTGAAGTCTTCAATGGTAGTCTTGATGTAGACTCCTCCGAATTCCGTTTCATGTTCTATTTTGCTTTTTCTGATGGTTGGAACATCATCTTCCTTCTGACAGGCCGCAAATGAAAACAGCAGCATCATTGCCAGTAACGATAAGATCAGTTTCTTCATATTATCACCTGCCAGTCAGAATGTTTACTTACTAATTATATCACGGATAACATGCTTAAGAACAAATCAGCACTGCACAAAAAAAGTGAAGCAGAGCTTCACTAATTATTTCTTATTTACGGCTCTCTTCATGAAGA
>ONPK01000054.1 GCA_900319675.1 uncultured Bacillota bacterium | reverse complement strand
AGCATGCCCTTGTACTTGAACAGATATGGAAGGAAACGTCCCAAAAGTTCTCTGGTTGAATAGTTTCTGCTTACTGTCTGACTCATATGTTTACCTCATTAATGATTATAGGGAAATATCGTCATCATATCCAGTAAAAAGCATACCTCCCTGCGTTACTTCTGCTCATATGTGGTAAAATTAATAAAGAAGAATAAACGACATCAGCATGTCTGAGGGGGTTTACAATGAACATAATAGTATGCATCAAGCAGGTGCCTGGTACCAACAAGGTGAACGTTGACCCGGTTACCGGTACTCTGATCAGAGACGGGGTAGCTGCCAAGATGAATCCCTACGATCTCTATGCTCTGGAAATGGGACTGAGACTGAAGGAGAAATACGGTGGTACTCTGAAGGTTCTTTCCATGGGACCTTTCAGTGCGCTGGAGGTCATCAGAGAAGCCATCTACATGGGCGCTGACGGGGGAATTCTCATCAGTGACCGTAAGTTCGGAGGAGCCGATGTTCTGGCTACGTCATATACACTGTGCAGCGGCATTCTGGCCATGGGTGAATTTGACCTGATACTGACAGGCAAGCAGACGACCGATGGCGATACGGCTCAGGTTGGCAGTGAACTGGCCGAACACCTGAAGGTTCCACACGCTGCCTACGTCAGAGAACTGGAGATGGAAGGCGACAGATTACGCTATGTTTCCAACCTCGATAACAAGATCGTTGAGGCTACCATAAAGATGCCGTGTCTGGTATGCGCTGACGGTGAAGTCAATACGCCAAGATTACCGTCATTCAAGAGAAAGATGGAACACGGTAACTGCGATGATCTCATCAAGATCATTACCTTTGACGACATCATCGATAAGGATGAAACGCATTACGGCTTAAAGGGATCACCGACTCAGGTTGAAAGAATATTTGAGCCTGACAAGACGAAGGAAAAGGTCATCATCGCTGAAGGTGACCTGGCCGAAGAGACCTTTAAGATCCTTAAGGATAGAAAGTACATATAGAGGTGGCTTATGGGACTGTTGATTAATCAGAAGCTGGTCAATGACGAGACCGGCAGACAGCTGGAAAAACTGTGTCCGTTCGGTGCCATCTCCTACGCAAACGGCAAACTGGAAATAGGCGCCGGCTGTAAGCTGTGCAAGATGTGCGTCAGAAAGGGTCCGGAAGGTGTCGTAACCTTTGCGGAAGAAGAAGTAATGAAGGTCAACAAGGATCAGTACAGAGGAGTCTGCGTATATGCGGACAGCGACCATGGTGTGATCCACAAGGTAACCTTTGAACTTATTGGTAAGGCCAGAGAACTGGCTAAGGTAATAGATCATCCTGTATATGCCATACTGATCGGCAGTGATACGGATGAAAACGTCAGGGAACTTCTGGAATACGGCGTAGACAGGGTATTCGTCTACGATCATCCTGAACTGAAGGACTTCGACATTGAGAAGTATGCCAACTGCTTCGCTGATTTCATTGAGAGGATCAGACCTTCAAGCATTCTGGTTGGCGCAACCAATGTAGGCAGATGCCTGGCACCGAGAGTGGCAGCCAGATTCCATACCGGCCTGACGGCTGACTGTACAAGACTGGAAATGAAGGAGAACACCGACCTGGTTCAGATCAGACCGGCCTTCGGCGGCAACATCATGGCTCAGATCATAAATCCATACCGCCGTCCGCAGTTCTGCACGGTAAGATATAAGATCTTTGACTCTCCTGAAAAGGTTGAAAGCCCGACGGGAACGGTCGAAAGAGTTCAGATAAAAGAAGAGTGGCTGGAGAGTTCAACCGAGATACTGGCCGTTCACGAAAAGGAAAAGGAACTGGACATCTCCGAAGCTGATGTCATCGTGGCCGTAGGCAGAGGCCTGAAGTCAGCTGATGACATTGGAATGGTACAGGAACTCGCTGACTTACTGGGTGGCGTCGTTGCCTGTTCAAGACCGCTGGTTGAAGCGGGAATATTTGATGCCAAGCATCAGATCGGCTTAAGCGGCAAGACGGTAAAGCCAAAGCTGATCATTACATTGGGCATATCAGGAGCCATTCAGTTTACCTCAGGCATGAACAGTTCGGAATGCATAATTGCGGTGAACTCAGATCCTGAAGCCCAGATATTTGACGTTTGCAACTACGGCATTGTCGGAGACATCTATGATGTCGTACCGAAACTGATAAAGATGATAAAGGGGGAATAGATGATGTACAAGAAAATAGATGACAGAGACATTGAATATCTGAGATCGTTTATTCCTGAAGGAAGGATCCTGGTTCATGATGAGATCTCACACGACTATGCTCATGATGAACTTGGAGGAATAGAAGTAAAGCCTGACGTGCTTATTTACGTATTGAGCACGGAAGAGGTTTCAAAAATCATGAAGTATGCCTACGATAACGAGATTCCGATCGTTGCCAGAGGTTCAGGTACGGACCTGGTCGGGGCAGCTGTAGCTCTGGAAGGCGGCATCATGATCTGCACAAAGAGAATGAATCACATTCTGGAACTGGATGAGACAAACCTGACGATAATGGTTGAACCCGGCGTGCTGCTAATGGAATTACAGGCCTACGTAGAGGAAAGAGACCTGTTCTATCCTCCTGACCCAGGTGAAAAGTCAGCCACGATCGGCGGCAACATCTCAACCAATGCCGGCGGCATGAGAGCCGTAAAGTATGGCGTCACCAGAGACTATGTCAGAGGCCTGACGGTCGTACTGCCTGACGGCAGTATCCAGCATCTCGGTGGCAAGGTGGTCAAGAACTCTTCAGGCTATGACCTGAAGGACCTGGTCATCGGTTCAGAGGGAACCCTGTGCGTCATAACTGAGGCCATCCTTAAACTCTTGCCGAAGCCTGATTTCTCAGTATCAATGCTGCTGCCTTTCCTGACCATGGAAAAGGCCATTGAGGTAGTTCCGGAGATCCTGAAGTCCAAGGCTTCACTGACAGCCATTGAATACATGTCGCTTGACACGATCATATCTGCCGAGGAATTCCTGGGCAAGAAGTTCCCGGATACCAACTATGCAGCTTACATATTGCTGACGTTTGACGGCAATAACATGGCTGAGATCGAAAGCGAGTATACCAAGGTAGCTTCACTGTGCATCGAAAAGGGTGCCATTGACGGATACTTCGTCGATACTGACGAAAGAAAGAAATCCGTATGGAATGCCAGAGGTGCCTTCCTGGAAGCCATCAAGGCCTCTACCGATAAGATGGATGAATGCGACGTCGTCGTTCCAAAGAGCAGAGTAGCCGACTTCATCAAATATACCCATGAAGTAGCTGAGATTACCGGCCTGAGAATTCCGTCATTCGGACATGCCGGTGACGGCAACCTGCACATCTATCTGTGCAAGGATAACCTGGAAGAGGAAACATGGCAGAAGAAGGCTGATGCGGCATTTGAACTGCTGTATGCCAGAGCCAGGGAGTATGGCGGCATGGTATCAGGAGAACACGGCATCGGCTATGCCAAGAAGCCTTATCTGGTAAAGCAGGTTGGCGACAGGCAGATCGAACTGATGCAGAGCATCAAGAAGGTCTTTGATCCGAAGAACATTCTCAATCCTGGCAAGGTCTGCTAGATATCTAAGATTAACGATAAAGCCCCGGACGGTTCCGGGGCTTTTCATATGCCGGGCAGAGGTAATGACATGCCATCACATTTGTATATATAATGTGAATAAGAGGAAAGAAAAATGATAATAGAAAACGCAAGAGTATTCATTGACGGGAAGTTTCATGATGTGGACGTCAGATTCAATGAAAGCGAGATCACGGAAATCGGCAGGAATCTGTACGGAAGTGAAGTAATTGACGGCAAGGGGCTTGATCTTTATGCCGGCATCATCGATGCCCACTGTCATGGCGGCTTCATGTGCTCATTCGGACATGAAAGCCGTAACTCATCGCTGGGCAGCCGTTTTGACCAGCTGCAGTTTCTGGCAGCCAAGCTTCCGGAAACCGGTGTAACGACTGTATTCCCGACGCTGGCCGCTGACCTTTCAGGTTATGATGAGGAAGTAGAAGCCGTAAAGTTCATCCGTAAGGTCAGAAAGGACCTCAAGGGTGCTGATCTGATGAAGTTCCACTTTGAACTGACTTACCTTACCATGGAGAGGTACTTTGATGAAATAGGTGAAATTCCACTGCCGAGTAAGGAACACAGCGACTATCTGGTAGACGGTGACTACAGTGACGTTGCCTTCATCTGCGTGGCACCGGAAATGGAAGGAGCCATGGAGTGGCTTGATTACGTATCATCGAAGGGCATAATTCCGGAAATAGGCTATACCAAGTGTACGGCTGAACAGGTAATTGAAGCGGCTGATCACGGACTGGGAACCTGCTCACATCTGTTCAACGGCTACATGCCGATGCATCATCGCGAATCTTCTGCGGTAGCGGGAATCATGCTGGATGACAGGATCAAGGCCCAGCTTACCATGGATGGCTTCCATGTAAACCCGGCCTGGGTAAAGCTGGCGATCAAGGCCAAGGGCATTGAAAACTGTTACGGCATAACGGACTTATCAAGCGTATCCGGTCTGCCGGATGGTGATAACGTCATGCCTGACGGTTCCGTCGTCATAACCAGAAACGGTTTCAACTACCGTCCTGACGGACATCTTCTCAGCGGTAACAACACCATGGACAGAATGATGTACAGAGCCCGTAACATCTGCGGACTGACCAAGGAACAGGTAGGTCTGCTATATGCGGAAAACCCGGCCAGCTGTCTGAGGATCACCGACAGAGGCAAGATCCAGGTTGGCAGAAAGAGCGACTTCGTTCTGATGGACGATGACTACAACGTAAAGATGACGATCATCAATGGCAAGGTCTTCTATCAGGCTCAGTAGACATTTACGAAAGAAGAAACAACAGATTTAATATTAAACCCCTGCTTAAATCCTTATAATGAGGGCGTGTAGGGGTTTTTTATGAGTAACAGGAATGAAAGAATATTCTCAATTCCGTTTCTGATGATACTTGTATTAAGTGTCATCAGCGGATCTGCATCATATATGGTCAATCCGGTACTGCCGGCTTACCTGGTTTCCAGAGGTGCACCAATGGAAATCACGGGGATCATTTCCTCATTGATGAGTCTGGTGGCTCTTTTCTGCCGCCCGTTTGCCGGAGCAGCCAGCGACCGCTTCAACAAGAAGAACATAATGGTACTGTCCTACGTGCTTTCAATAGGCTGTCTGTTTCTGTATTCCAAGGCCAATACGGTCCCGATGATCATCTTCGTCAGGATACTCAACGGCATCGCCTTCTCGTTAAGCGGTACGACCTCCATGGCCTTCAGTGCTGACTTCCTGCCCTTAAGCAGATTAGGCGAAGGGCTGGGTTATTTGATCTGATGATCTACGTATTCCTGATCTGCATGTTATCAGTCGGCAACGGCATTCTGCTCTATTATCTGAAGGATTACGGACTGGCCAGAGGCATCGCCAACATCAGCCTGTACTACACGGTAAGTTCAATTACCACCGTACTGACAAAGCCGTTTACCGGCAAGTGGCTGGACAGAAAGGGCATTGCCTACACCCTGTATCCGGCATTCGTAATTTCGGCAATCTTTGCGGTCTGCTTTGCCAGGGCTGAATCACTGCCGCTGATTCTGATTGCGGCCGTGCTCAAGTCCATCGGGCAGGGCAGCGGACAGTCAGCCATTCAGGCTGAATCAGTCCGTCAGCTGGGAATCAACCGCAGTGGGGTAGCCTCAAGCACCTGCTACATAGGCATGGACCTTGGCAATGTACTGGGACCGGCCATCGGAGCCTTCGTCATTTCCAAGTCTGGCTATGGACCGCTCTTCAACATCTATGCCGTACTGTTACTATTGTGCATGCCGGTCTACTGGCTCTACAGCAGAAAGCACGGTGTGAAGCCGGAGCAGCAATAATGTATTCAGATGCCCTTGGATGAGGGCTTTTTTATCTATTTTTGTTAGTTGAGTTGTACAAAGCCGGGTTTTACCCTAAAATAGTTAGATGTATGAAAAAGTTATTTAAGTATGCAGAACCAAACAGAAAGCTGAGAATTGCGGAGGACATCGTACTTTTGCTTATATTGGTTGGAATCATCGTATCTCTGGGTTACGGATTCATCAGGCTTAACAATGAAGTTGGCAATATAACGCCGATCGGAGCCGTTGAGATGATCCGTGATGAATCTGAAGAGGACTACGATGATGACTATACGATATGTGATGTCATTTACGTAAACGGCGAAGACAGTCTGACCATATCCTACAGCTATGAGGAATATGTCGAACTGGATCAGGACCGCATAACGGCATACGGGTACCAGGCACAGGACGGTACCAGGATGTTCTTCACGCATGAAAACCCGGGCAGTGAGGAACTGGCGGCAACATACCGGCAATATCAGGCTGATAAGATGATGCCCGTATTCAATCTGGGCAATGCCCTGATCATTCTGTTTCTGTCCGTGTTCATAATGACATCGTTCTCAACCTTCTTCTCAACCTATGAGAAGGTGTGGTTCATAACGATCATGGTACTGGCTACCATTGCGGCAGTCATCTTCCCGGAGGAAAGTGCCAACGGGGTCAATGGTGTCGTGATAATGTTGCTGTATCTGCTGGATACCTTCCTGAACATTCTGTGTGAACTGCTTATCAGCAAGCAGTCAAGATACAACTTCCTGGTATCAGTGCTGGTAGAGATCACGGAAATCGTGATCTGCATCGTACTGATGTACAGATTTGCGACAATGGTGACTACGCTGTTCTTCTGGCTGCCGATCGATATACTGAGCTTCATTAACTGGACGAAGCACAAGGATGACGCAGAGGACGAACTGACCATGGTCAGAAGGCTCAAGGGCTATCAGGAAGTGCTGATCATCATTGGCATCATCGTCTGGACGGTAGTTGTCGGTTACTTCATCAGCGGGCTGGACATCACTACGGATTTCTTCGTAGACAGATCTCTGGTAACGGCAGTTGCCTATCTGGATGCCTGCGCATCAGCAGTAGGAGTTGCCAACGGACTGTTCATCTTCTTCAGACTGAGAGAACAGTGGATAGCCTGGTACATATGTGCCTTACTGGAGGCGATCATCAACGTCATTTCAGGTCAGTACGTACTGCTGATCCTGAAACTTGGCTACTTTACGAATACTACTTACGGCTACATAAAATGGAGCCGCTACATCAGATCACACCGTGAAGAACAGCCTTCACTGTTCTGATTTGATATAATTAACGTTTTTTGGTAAAATATTGATACTTAATCAGAGGTGACTATTATGGCAATTGAAGCAGGCGATTTCAGAACAGGATTAACACTTATCATTGACGGCGACCCATGGGTAGTACTGGACTTCCAGCACGTTAAGCCAGGCAAGGGTGCAGCCATCCTCAAGACAAAGATGAAGAACCTGAAGACAGGATCTACACAGGAAAGAAACTTCAACGCAAACACAAAGTTTGAACAGGCAGTTGTTGAAAGAAAGACAGCTCAGTATTCATATGAATCAGACAACACTTATTACTTCATGGACATGGAGACATATGAGACATATGAACTCAGTGCTGATCAGATCGGTTTCAACAAGTACTTCCTGGTTGATTCAATGGAAGTAACACTGAACTTCTTTGACGGACTCTTACTGGACATTTCCGTTCCGGATAAGGTTGAACTGGTAGTTGCAGAAACAACTCCTGGCGTCAAAGGCGCTCCGACAACTCAGACAAAGGACGCTGTAACAAATACAGGTCTTACACTCAGAGTTCCGCAGTTCATTGAAGAAGGCGAAACGATTCTCGTTACTTCAGCAGACGGCAAGTATTCATCAAGAGCTTAATAAAGCTCTTTTTAGATTATGAGCAGAACGGTACTTATTACCGGAGCAGCCAGAGGCATAGGCAGGGCAATTGCCCTGGAGCTGGCTGAACAGGGGTATGACATCGTCATCAACTATCTTACGTCCGAAAATGAAGCCCTGGAACTGAAGAGCAGAATTGAGAAAGATTACGGCGTAAGGTGCATGGCCCTGAAGGCTGACGTATCTGATGCTGAGCAGGTTGATGAGATGGCAAGAGAGATCGAAGCCACATTGGGCAAGGTCGATGTGCTGATCAATAACGCAGCCGTTGATTATCCCAATCTGTTTCATCTGAAGAATGCCGAGGAATTCAGAAGGATTCTTGACGTAAACGTCGTTGGTGCCTTTAACTGTGCCAGGCGCGTTTACCGCGGCATGAAGGAGAAGGGCTGGGGCAGGATAGTAAACATCGCCTCAACCAATGGCATCAATACCTATTATCCAATGACTCTGGATTATGATGCCTCTAAGGCAGCGCTGATAAGCCTGACTCACAGCCTGGCGCTGCAGTTTGCCCCGGAAGTCAATGTAAATGCCATTGCCCCGGGATTCATCGGAACTGAAAGTGAACTTGAAGGCTATGATGAGGAATTCCTGAAGCAGGAAACGGAAAAGATCCTGGTGGAAAGATACGGCAGACCTGAAGAGGTTGCCCATCTGGTAAGATTCCTGATAAGCGATGAGGCTGATTACATCAACAATACGGTCATCAGAATAGATGGAGGACAAAAAGGAAGCTGTTAGGTTTCCTTTTTTTTGTTACAAAACAGAAGGGTTTGACTCACGCAGGGAAAATACCATCAATTGTTTTTATCACCATGATTGTGTAAACGTTTACAAATGTTCTATAATAAAACGGAAGGGAATATTATCCCGGGAGGAAATTTAATGAAAAAGATTTTTAAGTTGATCATGGTCTCCTTACTCGTCTGCAGTCTGTTTGCCTGCGGCGGCAAGAAGGAGGGTGGCGACGAACCAACAGTTGGTGGCGGAAGTCTGGTTATTTATTCACCAAACACCGATGCTCTCTGTGCAGTTGCTGAAGTATTCGGCGAAAAGTACGGAATTGATGTTCAGTTCATCAATGCCAAGACTGGTGAATGTCTGGAAAGAATCGCTGCTGAAAAGGACAATCCTCAGGGCGACGTAATGTATGGCGGCATGAATTATGCCAACTCATTCAATCCTGACTATGTTCCACTGTTTGAACCATATGTTGCAAAGGGCGATGACAAGCTTCCTGAAGCATACAGAAACTTCAACGGCATCACAACACACTACTGCCTTGACGGCTCTGCAGCTCTGTTAGTTAACGTTGCTGAATACGAAAAGCTCGGACTGAACATCGATGACTTCGATTCTTATGAAGACCTGTTACAGCCTGAACTGTTCGGCAAGATCGCAATGGGTGACCCGGCTTCTTCTTCAAGTGCATGGGCTGAACTCACAAACATGCTTCTGGTCAAGGGCGATGAGCCATATGATGAGAAGGCTTGGGAATGGGTCAACACATTCGCAAAGAACCTGAACGGCGTTATCATCGACGGTTCTTCAGCAATCTACAAGGGAACTTATGAAGGCGAATACGTTGTTGGTGTTTCATATGAAGACCCATGCGTAGGCCTGTTAGTTGACCAGGCAGCTGCCGGCAAGGAAACTGTACGTCTGGTATATCCATCAGAAGGCGCAGTATGGCTCCCAGCTGGTACAGCTATCATCAAGAATGCTCCAAACATGGAAAATGCCAAGTTGTTCATGGACTGGCTGATCTCTGATGAAGGCCAGAAGGAAATCGCCAAGACAACAGCACGTCCTGTTAATCCGAACATTGCCAACACTTCAGAACTGATGACACCATTCTCACAGATCAATGTCAAGTATGAGAACATGGAACTCTGCGGTTCACACAAGAAGGAATGGCAGACACGCTGGACAGAAATGTTCAACGCTTCAAAGCAGTAAAAACTCTGAATAAACAAAGCAAAAAAACAATAAACAATAATCAAAAAGTTAGGTTGGAAATATGAGTGTTAACATTAAGATTCGAGACGCTGTTAAGAAATACGGCGATAATACAATAATTTCTGACTTATCACTGGATATCAGGGAGGGTGAGTTTTTTACCCTCCTTGGTCCATCTGGATGTGGTAAGACGACATTATTGCGTATGATTGCCGGCTTCAACTCCATTGAAGGCGGAGACTTTTATTTTGGCAATACCAGAATAAATGACATGGACCCGGCAAAGCGTAATATCGGCATGGTCTTCCAGAACTATGCCATTTTCCCTAACATGACAGTTGAGAAAAATGTCGCATTCGGTCTGAAGAACCGGAAACTGCCTAAGGAAGAGATCGCATCCAAGACGGATCAGTTTCTTAAACTGATGAAGATTGATGAATATCGCGATCGTATGCCGGAAAGACTGTCCGGCGGTCAGCAGCAGCGTGTTGCCCTGGCAAGAGCCCTGGCAATCACTCCGGATGTTCTGCTCATGGATGAGCCGCTTTCAAACCTTGACGCAAAGCTGAGAATTGAAATGCGTACCGTCATCAAGCAGATCCAGAACGAAGTTGGCATCACGACTGTCTACGTAACTCATGACCAGGAAGAGGCTATGGCTGTTTCCGATCGTATCGCTGTCATGAACAATGGCGATATTCAACAAATCGGTACGCCGAAGATCCTTTATCAGCGTCCGGCAAATCTGTTTGTCGCAACGTTCATCGGTCACACCAACGTCATTGATGGTGAGCTGAAGATTGAGGATGGCAAGGCTTATCTGTATCTGCCTGGTAATTATAAGGTACGCGTTGACACCATCCGCGAGGATGAGATGAAAGACCAGAAGGTCAAGGCAAGCATCCGTCCTGAGGAACTGGTAGTCGATGTAAATAACAAGGAAGGAATCAAGGCTGTCATTGATGATGCCGTATTCCTTGGCTTGAATACACACTATTTCGTTCATTTCGAAGATGGCGAAACAGCAGAGATCGTTCAGGAATCCAAGATCGATTCCATCATTGAAAAGGGAACGGAGATCCATCTGGGCGTTAAGACCGAAAAGATCAACATCTTCGATGAAAAGGGAGATCACAACCTGGTGGCAGGCGTGATCAACGATTACGATGTCTACAAAAAAGAGGCATGATATGAACAGCAAGTCTAACAAGAGTCTCGATGTCTGGAAACTGGCCTCGCTGGTCATTCTTTTCCTGTACATCCTGTTCCTGCTTTTCCCGCTTTACAAACTCTTACAGACCGCCTTCATCAACAATGACGGTCATTTCACACTGGAACAGTTTCAGGCTTTCTTTTCACAGTCATACTATGTAGATTCTATTTTCAACAGTCTGAAGGTCTCAGGTCTGGCTACGGTTCTGACCCTGATCATTGGCGTTCCGCTGGCATACTTCTACCAGATGTATGAGATCAAGGGCAAGACGGTTCTGCAGGTACTGATCATTCTGTGCTCAATGTCTGCACCGTTCATCGGCGCCTACTCCTGGATCATGTTATTAGGCAGAGGCGGCATCATCACCCAGTTCATCGAAAGCATTACCAAGACCAGAATGCCAAGCATCTATGGCTTTAACGGCATCCTGCTGGTTCTGGCATTGCAGCTTTTCCCGCTGGTATTCCTCTATGTTTCAGGAGCATTGAAGAACATCGACAATTCACTTCTTGAAGCATCGGAAAACATGGGCTGTTCGGGATTCAAGCGTTTCTTTACCATCGTAATCCCGCTGTGCATGCCTACGATCATCGCTGCTACACTGATGGTATTCATGCGTGCATTTGCCGACTTCGGAACACCGTTACTGATCGGTGAAGGTTATCAGACGTTCCCGGTCATCATTTACAAGACCTACTTTGCGGAAACAGGATCCGACCATAATTTCGGTGCAGCCATTTCCGTCATCGCGATCATGATCACGGCAGTGATCTTCCTGATCCAGAGATATGTCAACAACCAGTTCCGCTTCACAATGAATGCGATGCATTCAATTGAAAGAAAGGAACTGCATGGCGTGAAATCCGTTCTGGTACATTTCTACTGCTGGTTCGTGGTATTACTGGCGTTCATGCCACAGGTATACGTAATCTATACGTCATTCCAGAAGACTTCAGGCAAGATCTTCCTGCCTGGCTATTCACTGGATTCATACCGTTACGCATTCACGCATCTTAAGAATGCAATTCCTAATACCTTCCTGATCGGCGGCCTGGCATTGATAGTAGTAATCCTGCTGGCTATCCTGATTGCTTATCTGGTTGTCAGAAGAAGCAACTTCATCAACAAGGTCATCGATACCCTGTCAATGGTTCCATACATCATTCCGGGATCAGTCGTTGGTATTGCCCTGGTAATGGCCTTCAACAAGAAGCCGCTGGTACTTGCCGGTACGGTTACGATCATGATCATCGCACTGGTCATCCGTCGTATCCCATATACCATCCGTTCATCAACGGCAACCTTACAGCAGATACCGATGGCAATTGAGGAAGCGGCCATTTCACTTGGTTCTTCCAAGCTGAAGGCATTCTTTACGATCACGGTTCCGATGATGGCAAATGGCATTCTGTCAGGCGCGATCATGTCATGGGTAACGATCATTACCGAATTGTCCACGGCGATCATCCTGTATAACCTGAAGACGATCACGCTTACCCTGGCAACATATACTTATGTTTCCAGAGGTAACTATGGCATCGCAGCTGCTTACGCTACGATCCTGACATTGGCTACCGTCCTGTCTCTGATTGTCTACATGAAGGTCACCGGTAACAAGGAAATATCGTTCTAAAAAACAGATAAACATGATAATAACCCTCCAGGTTCTGAATCTGGAGGGCTTTCTTTTATTGAAAAAGGGGAACGTGCTTTTTTTCAGTCATGGTGATAAAATGAAACTGACAAAGAGGGTTTTATAATGAAAAGATTACTGATAATCATGTTAATGATCGTTACTCTTTTCGGGTGCAACGGCTCCAATAAGCCGGCAGAGGCATCAGTATATTTTCATGATGAGCCGGTTCTTTCCGGTAAGATCCATGTAAAAGGCTATCCGGATGGCGATTACGTTGCCGATCTGACAATGGAAGAGATTGAGAAGTACATTGAATTAAGAGAATCAATGCTCAGTGAAAAGGCGTTGATAAATGATTATCTGTTTGGGAACCCTCCCTGCCATGTCAGCATTACCACCGATAACAAGACCTATACTGATACCATTTGTTCCTATGGCCTGATGGTAACACCTGACGGGTACAACTACTATGATCCGGACCATGAGTTCTATTCATATGTACGTCAGCTCGCTGGTGAGAAGCTCAAACATGAAGCAGACAGTGGATTATTTGAAATGATGGAGGACATGGAAAACACCAGAATGGACCATCTTTTCTATTATCTTGTTCCATCAGGTCAGGATAAGGAGGATCTGGCAGCCATCTTCAGTGAAGAACTGGCTGAACAGATGATGGAAGGGCCGTTTAAATACAATGAAACAGTGACTTCAGGTGACTATACGACAGTCTGCATGTCCGAAAGAGGAGACTATCTGGTCTATGTCAAGGACAGGAAGGATGTCAGGATGAAACTGACCGGGGCCAAGTAATAAGCGGACAGAAACAGCTTACCGGCGCGGAGGCTGAGTGTGAAATTGACGGTTCAGGACACTACGTCATGACCTTCCCGCAGAACAAGAGTTACAGGAATCTTGTACATAATGATACATATTCCCTGTCAAGGATCATCTTCTCACTGTATCAGGACGGTGAACTGGTAATGCAGACAAAGGCTCCTGCCAAGCAGGAAAAGGAAATAGTTCCATTTGAATATGATGAAAGACTGACTGATTCAATGAATAAGAGAATCAGCTTCGTTCAGTCTTCGATGTATCCGTTTAACATGGGAATATATAATGTCTTCAACCAGAAGGCTGACGGTACCTATCATTACGGCGCCGTACTGGTACTAAGACCGGTATATGTCAGAGAATATGACATCAGATCCATTCAGCTCGTCAATAAGGGAATCGACCTTACGGAACTCAATGCCGTGGGAAGAGATCTCGACATTCACTGGGAGAAGATGGAAGAGTATGAGGCTCTGGTCTATGTGCTGTCTTTCACAAGCCCTACGCCGATACTTACGCCAAGTCATCTTGAGGTTGACCTGGGTGATGAAGTGATCGTTTCCAATGACCTGACAATGTATGAAACAAGCGACTATGACTGTTATCAGGACAGAATTGACCTGGTAAGCGGCAATTACAGTGATCTGTTTACCTATGATCTGATCGATGAAAAGTTGGGATATGATTCTGTGGATATTCCTCATGTTTCAACCGTGCGCATCAAGGGAGACGAGTGGTCTACCAATAAGCTTAAGGGAAGAACAAGAGCGGAAATTGAAGCCCTGTGGGGTCAGCCTGTCAGAAACGGCAATGTATACCGCGGTTTCCTGAACCTTGATGAGTTAACGGTGACTTACAGGGATGATAAGGTTGACAAGGTCACTTATCTCTGCAGGGAAAGCGGGGAAGTGCAGGGCAGAAATGGCAATGACGTCTACGTAATGATGGAATCCGGTTTCATGAAGATAGTAAATCTGTATCATTCGGGAATGTCAGAGAAGGAAAAGGAAGCCTTCCAGCCGAATGTCCAGGTAATCGTCAGCTATCATGGCGATTATGAGGACATGTCGCTTGAACTCTTCAAGGAGTAAAAAAGAAAAGGACTTCTCAGGAAGTCCTTTTATCATGCTCTATTTATTGATTATCTTGGATAAGGCCAGCAATATTGAAAGCTTGCCGTATTCCAGCGTCAGGCCGCCCTGCATGAACAGTACGTATGGCGGGATGACCGGGGCATCGGCACTTAATTCAATGGTGCTGCCCTGAGTAAAGGCACCGCAGGCCATTACTTCATCAAACGGGTAACCCGGCATCGGCGCCGGAAGTACCTTTACATAGGAATCGATCGGTGATGATTCCTGAATTCCCTGGGTGAAGCTCACCAGTTTTTCCTTACTGCCCAGCTCTACGGTCTGAATTATGTCAGTACGCTTTTCGTCGTGTTTCGGCGAGACGTTGGTAAAGTCAAGCTGCTCCATCATCCAGGCGGTGAATACGGCTGTCTTGAGGGCATTCCTTACCGCGGATGGAGCCATGAACAGTCCCTTGAAGAAGCTGTTGTTCTGATTGAAGTTAGCCCCCTGTTCCTTGCCGATGCCCGGAGCCGTAAGACGTTCGGCAACCATCTGAACGAGGTCCTTTCTGCCGGCAACATAACCGCCGGTAGAGGCAATGCCGCCGCCAAGATTCTTCATCAGCGAACCTACGACGATGTCAGCCCCGATGTGGCCGGCTTCTCTTTCCTCAACCAGTTCGCCATAGCAGTTATCGATCATGATGATGACTTCATCATTTACCTTTCTGATTTCCCTTATCAGATGCTCTATTTTATCAAGACATAAGGAAGCTCTGGCGGAATAGCCGCGTGATCTCTGGATCTCAACCAGTCTGACATCCTTTCTGGCCAGCCTTTCAATGATCTTTTCTTCATTAAATTCATTGTTGATCAGATCTATCTGTTCGTACTTCACGCCGTTAGCCATCAACGACTGACTGGAATTACCGTAAAGACCTATCATCTCCTGCAATGAGTCATAGGGTGTACCGGTCAGCGAGATGAAGGTGTCACCGTACTTCAGAAGAGCTGAGAAAGCCAGATACAGGGCATTGGTACCGCTCATGATCTGCGGACGCACCAGGGCATCCTCGCAGCCCAATACCGTGGCAAAGATCCTTTCCAGCTTGTCTCTGCCGGCATCGTAGTTGCCGTATCCGTTGATGTCGGCGAAATCGGAATAGGAAACCTGGTTTTCAATGAAGGCGGAAAGGACCCGGTCAGAGTTGACCATACAGATCCGGTCTATTTCTTCATAGATGCCTCTTAATTCCTCATCGCTTCTGTCTGCCAGCTTGAGCAGTCTGTCGTCTATCTGGTTTAAAATCATAATGTCGCTCCTGTTGTACAAGGATTATTATGGACCAAAAGAGCATAAAAATCAGCAAAAAAGTATCTGAGGCCGCAAATATGATATCATTAATAAGAAGGACTTTTGGAGGTGCAGACATGTTCTGGGAAATACTTGGCATTGAACCTACAAGGGATAAGAAGGAAATAACGAGAGCCTACCGTGAAAAGCTCGCCGACACCAATCCGGAGGATAAGCCGGAAGAATTCAAGGAGCTTCGTAATGCCTACGAAGAGGCTTTGAAGTACGCTGATGAATCCAGTGGATTAATGACGGAGAAGAAGCCGGTAGATCACTGGCTGGATAAGCTTGAGGAACTGTATGCGGATTTCCCGAGACGCAACAGCGTTGAGGAATGGCAGAAACTCTTCAGTGATGATGTCTGCCAGGCTCTGGACAGCCGCATGGCCGTTGAGGACTGCCTGCTTAACTTCTTAATGGAGAAGTATTTCATTACCCATGACGTATGGGTATTAATGGACAGAACGTGAAAAAACAATTTGTGTTTTAGGTAGCATTTTAATGGTATCAAACAAAACACAATCATTTTTTACCCGCGCTGATGAACATGTTTGTTCCGGGTAAAGATGGGGACATGTGCCAGAAGTATCTGGGCTGTTATCTGGCCATCAGAAGAAAGGATGACGAATCGGCAAAGGAGATCATAGATGAGATGTTGTCACTTCCGGAGCAGCATCCTTACGGCACGGCACTGGCCCTGTCATATAAGATCCACTTTGAGGATGAGAATGCGCTGAATGAGTTAAGAGAACTGTATCAGCAGTTTTCTGATGACATCTACATCGGTTCCATGCTGATAAGCGAGTGCATGGGCAAACAGGATTATGAAGAGGCTGAACAAGTGTGTACACATCTGCTGGGCCTCTATCCGGAACATGCCAATCTCAAGTGGATGTATGCCAACATCCTGGCTGATACCAACAGGCATGAAGAGGGAATCAGACAGCTGAATGAACTGATGAGAGCAGCCGGCGGTGATTCCCAGCAGATATACAATCTGGATCAGACCAGAAAGAAATGGAATGAAAACGTCATTGAACAGAAGATCAGATGGCTTGAGGAACATCCTGATGATGAGGAAGCCAAGTCCGATCTGGCCTGGTGCTATCTGGAGAACAACATCAATGACAAGGCCATTGAACTGGCTAATTCCATCGATCCGGAAAAGAGTGACAAGTTCAACTACTATAACCTCATGAGCAACATAGCCTTCATAACGGAGGATTATGACAAGGTGCAGTCCAACCTGGACAGTCTGATAGAAGTCATTAAGGGCTTACCGGAAGACAGTGAGGAAAACATCAAGAGAAAGAAACGTCTGGGTGAAATGTACGGACGCAAGGGATACTATTACTACCATGTGAAGAAGCTTGATGAGGCCATGGCTGCATACGAGGAGGCTTTAGCCAATGCCTCAGACAAGTCGGATATCCTGACGCAGATGTCACAGATCACTCTGGCTGAAAAGAACTATGAGAAGTCAGCAGAATATGCCAGTCTTCTGATCAGGGAAAGACCTGATGCCTATCATGGGTATCTGTTACTGGCCTATGCCCTGTTCTATCAGAGACTGGACAGGGAAGCCTACGACGCCATCAACAAGAGTCTGGATCTGTGCAAGACGGATCTTTCGGTATACATTCTCAAGATCAGGATCCTGATCAGAAACGGTGCCTATGAGGACGCTGAGAATGAACTGAAGTTCTTACTGGAAAGCGGACTGGAAAACGATCCGGCCGTACTGTACTGCCAGGGTCTGTTACTGGAAGGCTCAGAGAAGAAGACGGATGAGGCACTAGGGAAATATGAAAAGGCCATTGAGGAAATGGGAGAAAGGGTAAAGGACTACAATTTCTCCGATGATCTTTATTACCGGTTGTTATGCATCAGAGGCGACAGTCTCAATGGTAATAAGGAAGAAGACCGCAACATCATGATGGAGCTGGCCGACAAGGGGCTGGAATGCAACAGCAGTAACAAGGCCCTCATGGATTACAAGGCCTGGTTACTGGTCAAGGCTGAGAAATACGATGAAGCACTGAAGATGTATAAGGAACTAGCTGAAAACCCCAGACATCCGGCATCGGTTGATTCTCAGATCGGATTCATCTACTATCAGGATCTGAAGCATCACTGCCGTGATTCACTGCAGTGGTATCTCAAGTCGCTGGAGAAGAACGGCGACTACAGCGGACACTTCTATGCCGGCATGTGCCACATGTATCTCAATGAACTGGAAGAGGCTGAAAAACACTTCCTCATTCTGCAGAGCCACGAGCCGGATACACTGGACAGCTATTTCCGTCTGAGCTATGTCTATGCGATGAGAAACGAGCTGGACAAGGCTCTGGAAAACATCAACAGGACCATTGAGATAGTAAAGGATAGGAAGAATGATCAGTCCCGCTACTATCTGCACAAGGTTCAGATACTGAGAAGAATGGGCAGACCTGAAGAAGCTGTAGAGGTCGTCAGGGAGATCATGGGCAGGTATAACTATGCCGGTAACAAGCTCATCTTTGACATCTATGCCCAGTTCGGCATGGAGACAGAAATGAGCAGACATCTTTCCGCCTGGAAGAAGCAGCGTCCTCTGGAAAACAGCTTCTACAGAGCCGTGATCACCAAGGACATCCTGGACAACAGCATCTTCAAGGCCAAGTTTGACCGGGCGAACTTCAACGCTCTGCTGGATGAGTATGATGCCATGGAAACTGACAGAATGCTGGCAGCGGAAGACAGAAGATACCGCGGGGAAGCCATCGTACTGCAGAAGTGGCTGAAGAAGGAAGAACAGAAACAGAATGGCGATTACTCAAGAGTCGCCGGCAATCTGGCTTTTGCCTATTTCCACCTGGGCAATAAGGAAAAGCAGGCTGAATATGCTGAAAAGGCTCTGAAGGTCATCGAGGAAAGACTGGCTGAAACCAGGACGGATGAACTGCTGTATCTGACCAGAAAGGTCAGAATGCTGGCGCTGCTTGACAGAGGGGCTGAGGCAAGTTTATTAATGATGGGCTTGAAGGATCACCGTCTGTGTGAAAACTGTCCGTATGGCTCATGCAAGGATCTGGACATCTTCATGATGGATCTGGAAGAGATCACGGGCTTCAACGAGAGAGCATATAAGAGAGCCATAGAGGGACATGAGAAATGGCCTGATGAGGAAGATTTCGTCATCGGCATGAATACACTTAAGAAGAAGGTCAGATAAATGTTAATAGGAATAGATTTGGGAACGACAAACAGTCTGGTAGCCTGTTTCATCGATGGTGAGGTACAGATAATACCTAACCGTCTGGGTAGAAAACTGACGCCGTCAGTTGTCAGCGTGGATGATGAAGACAAGATCCTGGTAGGGGAGACAGCCCGTGAATACGGCTACCTGCATCCGGACAGAAGTGCCAGAGTCTTCAAGCGCACCATGGGAACTGACAAGGAATATGAACTGGGAAGCCATAAGTTCAATTCGGAGGAACTTTCCAGTTTTGTACTGCGTTCTCTGAAGGAAGATGCAGAAGTATACCTGAAGGAAGAGGTCAGTGAGGCCATCATTTCCGTTCCGGCCTACTTCAATGACAAGCAGAGAAAGGCCACCAAGAGAGCCGGGGAACTGGCAGGACTTAATGTATCAAGGATCATCAATGAGCCAACCGCTTCGGCTATTGCCTATGGGGTAGGCGATTCAGGAAAGATCGAGCGCTGCATGGTCTTTGACCTTGGCGGCGGTACCTTTGACGTAACGATCCTGGAATACTACAAGAACATCATGGAAGTATACGCCATAGCCGGGGATAACCAGCTGGGCGGCGAGGACTTCACGCAGGTACTGGTTGACATGTATCTGGAAAGGATCGCCAGACTGGTACCGGTCGTTGACGTCTTTACACTGAATAACATCTACAAGGCAGCCGAGCGCTGCAAGTGCGGCTATGTCGACAGTAATGTCGGAGCAATGAACGTCAATCTGTTCGGTACGCCTCATGAGGAAATATTCACGCTTGAGGAATATGAAAAAAGATGTTCTGAACTGCTGGAAAGACTGAAGAAGCCGATTGAAAAGAGTCTGCGCGATGCTAAGATCGCCCTGGAGGATCTGGACAGGATCATCCTGGTAGGCGGGGCAACGAGACTTCCGACAGTACGCAGCTATGTAACCAAGATCACCGGCATCCGTCCGGAATACTATCTTGATCCTGATACGTCAGTGGCTGTCGGTGCAGCATTGCAGTGTGCCATGAAGGAAAGGGACAAGCAGGTAGAGGAAGTCATTCTTACCGATGTCTGTCCGTTTACCCTGGGCACGGAAGTAGTCAGGGACAACGGGGCCTTTGAGGTTCCGGGACAGTATCTGCCGATCATTGAAAGAAATACCGTCATCCCCGTTAGCAAGAAGCAGACGGTATATACGGCCTATGACAATCAGAGATACGTGACCGTCAAGGTTCTTCAGGGTGAAAGCTACCTGGCCAGAAACAATCTTCTGTTGGGAGAACTGACTGTTGACGTACCGGTAGGTCCGAAGGGCAAGGAGGCCATTGAGATAACCTATACCTATGACATCAACTCGCTGTTACAGGTAGAGGTAAAGGTAGTTTCAACAGGGCTGGAAAAGAAGGCCATCATCCAGAGTGAGGACAACAAGATCTCTGAGGAAGAAGCTGCCGCGAGATTTGAGAAGCTGCAGTATCTGAAGCAGAGCCCACGTGAAGAGGAAGAAAACGTGCTGACTTTATTAAGGGCAAGCAGGATCTATGAGGAAACCATGGGACCGGAAAGAAACAGGATAACAGAACTCGTCAATGAGTTTGAAGAGTCATTAAACAGAAAGACAAGACTGGAAATTGAGACCGACCGCAAGAAGCTTGAGGAACTGCTTGACGAAATTGAAAATAAAAATGAAAAAGGTTTACTGGCGTAAGCCTTTTTTCATCAGTGATTGATGTTATAATATCTTAGTAACAAGAAGTATAAGGAGAATAATATGAAGGAAACCAGGAACATAATCATTGCGATCATCATACTCGCAGCGGCTTTACTGTTGGGACAGCTGACCGGACTCAGGTTCAACGAATTTCTGCTGAACGTTGAGATCAACATGAGATCACTGTTAAAGGTCGTGGCCATCGTTGCGGCAATAATGGTCATCAAATATCTGCTGAAACTTCTGCTCAGCCTGATCAGGAAGGAAAGCACGGCTGTTACCTTATTAAAGAGCCTTATTGACTACGCAGCTCTGATACTGTCTGTGATCTGGTCATTAAGAATATTAGGCGCTGACATCAACGGCATCATCGCCGGCTTGGGAATCTTAGGGTTGATTATCGGCATGTCTGCTCAGGATCTGATCAATGACCTGATGACCGGCATATTCCTGCTGTTTGAACAGGAATACAAGGTCGGCGACATCATCGAAGTCAACGGATTCACCGGCAAGGTTACTGACATAGGCATCAGGACAACGGCCCTTACCGATAACGGTGGAAACGAGAAGATCTTCAATAACAGCGCCATGAAGAACATACTGAATAAGTCTTCATATGAATCAAAGGCAGTCGTAGATCTGACTCTGCCTGAGAATACGGATGTCAAGAAAGTATTAAATGCCGATTACGGAAACATTAAGTGTCTTGGCTTACAGGAAGTAGGCAAGGGACTGACCTTCCGCTTTGTCAGAGACTGTGAGGAAAAGGACGTCTATGACGTGCGCAGGGACATGAACCTGGAATTATTGGAAAAGATGAAGGAACTCGGAGTGCTTTAGGATGGAATTCTACAGATCGGAGGAATACAGGGAACTTCCTGATGAGTTCAACCGGAACATCAGGGAAGAACCGGTAAGAGAAAGCGGAAAGAAGAAGCTGCTGCAACTGTTGATCAGCTTTGCGGCAGTGACGCTTTTGATATTCCCGATTACCATCACAGGTCACGCTGAATCTGAACCGATAATACCCGATGAACCTGTCATAATTGAACCTGCGGTCGATGAATATGAGATCGTGGGAAAGTGGCAGCATGACGGCCAATACTATGAGTTTTTTGAAGACGGCAATGCTTACTGGTCAAACGGTGGATTGTTTGTCCTGTTGAAATGGCAGAAA
>ONPK01000155.1 GCA_900319675.1 uncultured Bacillota bacterium | reverse complement strand
CCCAGCCGGCCTCAAAGGCTCTGGCACACATGTCATAGGTTGAGGAAATGACAGATGAAGACAGAAAGAAAGGATTCTCCAGCGGCAGGCCGCAGAATTCAGATTTCAGACATTCATAGTCTATCTCATACTTCTTCTCAGACTTTCTGACACCTGTGATGATGTCTCTGATGTTTACCTTTACCGGACACGCATCACGGCATCTTTCATCACAGTAATTGCAGGCGACATCGTCATCCAGATTATTGGCTACGACTTCCTCATTATCAAAGTAAAGGCTTCTCAGGATCCTTGCCGGGTCCATTACCCCGCAGGCTCTGGTGCACTTTGCGTCATTGCATAACAGACAATTGTTATTGATCATGGTATTTTTCCTCCCTGGTCAGTAGATGGTCTTTATTTCTCCCTCTATTCCGTATGTTTCCCTGAACTCTTCCAGATCAGCCGGGGTTCTTATCAGCATTACCTCTTCAAATCTTTCAGTTTCGCTGTTCATGAAACCGGCAACCTTTTCACCGGTGCAGATGCTGGATCTGATGAACGGCGTGCGAATCCGGGGATCATATGTTTTTTTCTTTGTGACTTTTTTCCAGAACATGTCAGTTACCCTTTCAGATGGCCATAGGCTGTCAGCTCAGGATCACTGCCGTTCATTCCATAGCTGCACACCAGAATGAAACTGCCGTCACTGATCACACCAAGAAATCTGTCCCCATATTCCATCTGCGTACCCAGATAGACGTTGCGGTCATCCAGGAATCTTACCGATTCTCCATTTGGCAGTTCATATGCCATGTTTACCAGAAAGCCGGTCAGTTCAAAAAGAGCCGTGGCTTCCGGCAGGCCATTATTTCTCATGAAGTCATTGACTCTGCTTAAAAGATCTGCCTTATATTCTGCATATCTGTCCCTGCCGTTGTTCTTAATGTATTCAGCCGCAACGCACTTGCCGCCAAACGGACTGCCGCATGTCGCTGCACAGCCCCTGCATTCAGCCTTGAAACTGCATCCGCTGCAGTCAGCACCGCATAATGTACTCATATTGTTCTTATCCTCTTTGATGAATATTATACTAGATTGTTGCTTCGTTGACATTATTTACAGGCAATATATCTATGACTTTTCCCATTCTGGCCACTCTTCCAGTATGCTCACATGAACGATGTTCAGAAGGAAAACGAATAAAGGCACTGTTCAGTGCCTTTTCATTACATCATCTCGTTTACTGTTTCCAGGATCCTTCCGGTCTTGTCCTTATCCAGCATTACCGGAATTCTTTCCCTGTCTTCAATCACCGTTACCATTTCCCTGTTCATGGGTTCATCCTGCAGGAAGTCAAAGCCCTGACCGATGATCTCATCACTGACATTTCCGGTCAGAAGCTTACAGTACACGGCCGCGATCAGGAAGTCACCGTATGGACCGGCATGCTCCCCATCCCGGAAGTACAGTTCAATGTCCGGGTACTTCTGCTGGACTTTCTGCCATATTCTGCCTACCGGTGCCAATAAGGCATCATGCTTCTGAGCCAGTTCCCTGCAGGTATCGATCATCTTCTGCTGATTCTCCGGGAATCTCTTCTCAGCCCAGGTCATGTAAACGACCGGCTTGACTCCATACTTTTTACATAACTCAATCAGCATGCCGCCGTATTTCATGGTTGATTCCTTTTCCGGATACGGATGAGCAGCCTGCTGGAGTACGCAGTAATCATAACCACCGTACATCAGGTTGAATCTTACCGCAAAGTATTCCTTTCTATGCCACTGATAGTCCCTGCCGCCATATGCCAGCATTACCACTTCCGGTTTTTCTCCCGTAGTCTTTTCCACGAACCTGGCAAACAGCTCAGGCATGTCATTGAAGAAGGTGTGACTGTTACCGATGAATAGTACTTTCATGATGATCCCTCATTTCCCATTACCATCTTATCACAAGAAGGATAATCTATGGCGCAGGTGACCCGCAATTTAGTATAATGAAGTAAAGGTAAGAAGCATGAATAAAACAGATACGATTTACGATTCATCAGGATTTGTCATACTGGCTGAATACGTTCCCCATGTCATTCAGGAGATCCGCTATCACTCAACCTACAACTTCATCGGCGAGCGCATAGACGGCTATGAGGAACCGATCGCCATTCTGACTCTGGAAGCCGCCAGAGCTCTCAAGGCCGCCAGCAATGAACTCTTCGCCCTTGGCTATCAGCTCAAGGTCTTTGACGCCTACCGCCCGGCCAGAGCCGTAAGACACTTCATTCTCTGGAGCATTGAGGATCAGGACATGCGCATGAAGCGCTTCTTCTATCCTGATCTGGACAAGCAGGAACTGTTCTTCAGAGGCTACATTGCCAGACAGTCCTCACACAGCCGTGGCAGTGCCATTGACCTGACCCTGCTGGACATGAATACCGGCAAGGAAGTCGACATGGGCTCCCCGTTTGACTTCTTCAGTGAACTGTCCCATCCGGACTGTCAGAGCATCACCAGGCAGCAGTACGATAACAGAATGTTATTAAGGGATACGATGGTAAGAAACGGCTTTGAGCCGTATGAGTGCGAGTGGTGGCATTTCGTCCTGGCCGATGAACCGTATCCGGATACCTACTGCGACTTTCCCAATAACAGTAAATCATTAAAAAAATGAAAAAGGATCACCGATGTGATCCTTTGTTTTGAACAATTCAGGTTTTCATACCATTCACTAAAACTCTTTATAAATACCTAATATAAACCATTTACTTTAGTCTATGGATTATACTTTCCTTTTTACTATATTAGCAAGACTTCTTGTAGAATACCTTACCATTGATAATGGTAGTTAAGACATTATAATCATTATCCATTATGACAAAGTCGCTCTTTCTGCCAATTTCGATCTTACCTCTGTCAGTAATACCTAAACAGCTTGCCGGGTTTTCAGCATATAGCAACCCTACCTGTTCCCTTGTTAAGCCACAGGCATTATGAGCTCTGTACATCATCTGATTCATGGTGTTATTGCCACTTAGAATGTGTCCATCTGTTCTCCAGTTAAAGCCATCTCTAGTTACTACCACTGTACCATCTTCTAATACATTCTCACCATCAGGTAAACCAGATACACTTGATAAGTCTGTTATGCCATAACAGTTTTCTATTCCCTTAGCCTTTATTACCAGCTTTACCCAGGCAGGATTGACATGATAGCCATCCATGGTTATCTGAGCCTTGATTCT
>ONPK01000048.1 GCA_900319675.1 uncultured Bacillota bacterium | reverse complement strand
CGCAACATCAAGCCTTGTGAGATTGTATGTCATATCTGTAAGATCATCCGGAATGGTACCGTAGCACCAAAGTGTCAGGACACCATCCCTGTATTTTGCCTCTCTGATCTCCCAGTGATCTTCGGCTTTTTCCGCAGTACTTTCGGGACCGAGTGTCTGAACCTCATCCCTGTTCTTCATATCCGCATCGTATGTGTTCTCGGCCGCGGGCGCCTCCGATGCTTCCGCTACGGGAGCATTCGATACAGGCTCTTCTGCTTCCGCTTCGGCCTCTGCCGCTTCCTCCATGGGGGCCGCTTCATCCATTGACACTGCTTCATCCGCTTCTGCCGGCGCTTCAGCCGCTGTCTCGGAAGCAGCGGGTGCCGCCGACTCTGCCATCGGCGACGAAGATTCGCTCTTTGATGTACGAAGTATCGCGGGAAGTGCCACTCCGACTATGATCAGTACGACTGCGACTGCGGCCAGAATTGCGATCTTGGCAATAGTTTTGATGCTAAAATTGCTTTTTTCAGACATTGTGTCTCCTTTCTGCCTCCGAAATAAAAGGAGGCTCTCACATCAAAACCTCCGGGTATTTTATGGAAGAAAACACTTCTTTCATCCAGACTTTACTGTCGCCCATGGAATTTCACCATGTCAGCCTGAGGCTCGTGGGGTATACCACCGGTAAGGAATTTCACCTGTCCCTGAAGTTCTCATTCATTATAGTTAGATATCTTTGTTACTGTCAATCCGTCTGACTGAGCTTAAGCCAGTTAATGAAGAAATCATAGTCATGGGAGATCTCAGGATGCCACTGTACGGCCAGGATGTTGTCCTTTTCAATGCCCTCAATGATACCGTCTTCGCTCATGGCTGTGACCTTGAAGCCGTCAGCAACCCTGTTGACACACTGATGGTGGTATGAATTGGTCATGATGTCTTCTTTCCCGTATATTCTGTACAGAAGGGAATCTCTGGTGAGTCTTACATGATGTGTGGCATCTCTGTGGCCTTCAATGTGCTGATGCAGGCTACCGCCGAATACAACGTTTATGACCTGAATGCCGGCACAGATTCCCAGTATTGGCTTGCCGAGCCGGTTAAAGGCGTGAATTGCGGCCTTATCCTGAGAATAGACTTCAAAGTCATACAGGTTTGTCTCCGGTCTAAGTTCTTCACCATAGTTGACAGGATCAACGTCGGCACTGTTGCCCGGTATGATCAGGGCGTCACACATTTCCGCTATTTCATCAATGTGCTGTATGGATAAGAAGGGGATGAAGAGCCAGTCAAGCTCTTCGGCTATTTCCTTGTATGGAAATGTCGTATAAAAGCGTCTGTATCGTGAACCGTTTGTAATGTCGCTGACATAACGGGTTGATATTGCAATCTTGATCATTTGTTTTCCTCCTTGTTAATGGAAAAGTGGTATCTGATCTGAGGCTTTGATCTGTTTTCCTCATCCTCATCAACCAGCATCTTGATTCCACCCATGTGTTCATAGAATCTCTGGGCAGGGTAGTTATATTTATTGCACATCAGGAAGAATTCGTCATATCCTCTGAAACTGATGATGCTTTCGGCCAGTTCAAACATCTTTCTGCCAAGACCCTTGCCCTGAGCTATCTTTAAAAGATTAAGCAGATTAATGCATTGTTCATAGTGCAGATAAGGCGTGAATGGAGCGCCACAGCACATGTAGCCTGCACACTGACCGTTGATTTCCAGAACATACAGTGACTGATTGGGGTCATTTACGATGTTAAGGAAGTATTCGGTCTGTTCAGCCATGCTGTAGTTGATGAACCTTTCCCTTGGATAGATGTCTATGAATGTCTCGTTCCATACCTTCAGTTTTGTTTCGGCAAGAACAGGGCAGTCATAACGGCATGCCGTTCTTATCAGCGGTCTGGATTCAAAGCAGTACTCATAACACAGCCTGGCTTCTTCCTTCAGGCTTCCACTGCAGGCTTTCTCCATGAGTCTTCTAAGTTTCTCCTTGTTTCCATTGCTTAATCTGACAATGAGATCATCTAACAGATTTTTCTGCCAGGCAACGTTATCAGTTCTGAATACCTTTCTGATCTCGTCAACCACAGAGACCTGTCTGTAAGCCAATAGATCAATGACAAAGGGATAGATGGCATATTCTCTGTCTTCAGTCCATCTGAAAAGTTCAGGAACAGCATCCCTGAAGTCATCGTCAGACAGTTTGGCAAGACTGTCCAGTTTTCTGATGTCGTATTCATCCTGGGGTAAATCTTTTCTATTCATGTGTTTATTCTATCACAAAAAAGTTCCATCAGCTGATGGAACTAGATTTCCAGAAGATTGAGCAGTGCATTGGCATAGACTTCAGTCTGTGTCTGCAGGCTCTTCAGAGTAACGAATTCATTGTCGTCATGGATGTGCCAGTTATATTCAAGCGTGTCGCAGCCAAAGGCAACGATGTTTGGCATTGTTCTGGCATATGTGCCTCCGCCCATTGTCAGAGGCTCATACTGTGAATCTGTAACGTCATAGTATGCCTTGAGCATGGCCTTGATCATCGGATGCTCAAGAGGGAAGAACAGGGGATCTACGCCTCCGATGCTGATGATATTGCCTTTGCCGTTTTTCTGCAGTGCTTCAATAACAGGTTCCTTCTTCATGGTTACCGGGAATCTGATGTCGATCGATGTCTCAACCGTATCGTCTACCTTCTTGATGACACCGATGTTGAAGGTGAGTCTGCCGTAGTTGTCGCTGAAATCTACACCAGCCTTTTCGCCATAGTAACCTGTTCCTACCAGCTGATGATAGGTGTTAACGAACTCGTCATCGATACCAGCCCTGTAAAGACCTTCCATGGTGTATGAGATGGCATTCAGACCTTCCTCAGGAGTTGAGGCATGGGCTGCTCTGCCAAAGACGCGAAGCTTCCAGGTATCACCCTTGGTGATCTGATGATCAAGTCCGTTTTCATCCAGATAGTCATACAGAACGCTCTGGTCAAATGAATTGGCCGGAAGTTCAATTGTAACGCTGGCACACACGGCATTGCGGGCTGTTCCGCCTCTTACGTCAAGGATCTTGGTCGTAGGAGCCTTAAGCGTAGCACCGACCATTCCTTTTTCTCCAAAGACGATTGGGAATGATCCGTCCGGTGTAAAGCCACAGTCTACGGCACCGCACTTCTTTACATAATATCTCAGGCATGCTGAGCCGCTTTCCTCGTTACAGCCCATGATGAGTCTGATTCTCTTATTCATGTCAGGAACGAGTTCGTTGACGATCTTCATGGCAATCAATCCGCAGAGAACGCCGCCCTTGTCATCTGAAGTTCCACGGCCGTAGTACTTGCCGTCAATAAGTGTCATCCTAAACGGGTCCGTCTTCCATGTATCAGATACCGGTACAACGTCAAGGTGGCCGACAATGCCTATGACTTCGTCACCCTGACCGATCTCAATGTAACCGGCATAGTTGTCAACGTTAACGGCCTTGAAGCCAAGATTGCTGCCGATCTCCAGGGCATGGTTCAGACAGTCGATGTTTGCCTGACCGAAGGGAAGAGCATCATCACTGAATACTGAAGGGTAGGAAACAAGTTCATCAAGATACTTCAGAAGTTCAGGAGTGTAATCAATTACTTTCTGCTTAATCAAGTCTTTCATATATAATTCCTCACTAATTTATAATTCCGGCGTTGGTATCGTCGTAATCCGTATAATACCGGGCGATCAGGTTCTTGCTGGCTTCAATGAGCTTATCCAGTTGTTCTTCGTATATCGTTGAGTACTGGGACAGTTTCTTGAGCTGAACGCCTTCCTGTATGATCGTTACTAACTCAGCTGACAGACTGAGTTCCTCAAATATCTCCGCAGTCAGATCACTGAACCAGTAACTTTCTGCCTGCTTAAGAGAGATAAGATCTTCCTTGAGTGCTATGAAAGTACCAAGTATGCTTGTCAGCAACATTGATTCAAAATCCCTGCCATCGTCAAATGATTTCGGTATGACCATCGTCTGCACCTCTTTCAATATCAGTATTATACCTTATTTTGAATTATTTTCTTAGTTAAAGCTTAAAGTTTACGATGCTTGATAAATGCAGTGCATGAATGTATAATCATTGTGAAAGTCGGGGTTCTATATGAAGAGATTTTTAAAGGGACTGGCAAAGGCACTCGGATTAGTACTGTTATTCGGCATACTTTATGTCTGCATAATGGTTTTTGTCTATGACTATCTCTATGAGTATCCAAGAGGTGCCCTGGATGTAACGGAGAGGGAAGCCGGCGCGCTGAACTACCGCATCATTCACAGTGCTCACGTTGACAGAGATACCTTGCTGTATTTCTCCAGAAGCAATAACGGTGTTGGAGCCAAGGCTCATGTCGGAACATTTGAATCTGACAAGCCGGATCTGATTGCCAACTTCTTCTGTGAAGAAACAAGCTCCGTGTATTTCCCGGTTAATTCCTACGGTTATGTAAAGGCCATGGACAAGGACAACACATGCTATCTGTTCGGTGTGACAAATGATGAAAACACCGTGGCAGTTACGATATCCTTCTACATTGAGGAAAATGATGAATGGAAGGACTTTGATCTGATCTATGACAATCAGGCATTCTACTTCATCGGATTTGATGAAAACTATGCCAACCGTCAGTCATCCATCTACGGGTATAACGAAGAGGGGGGCATCACGTTCCAATGGGGCGGTAATGCCATGTCAGACGGCGGCTACATCCAGAGAGACCAGGAAAGCTAAATGGTTCATTGCGAACCATTTTCTTTTTGTACATATGTTCGGGAATTTTAAATAAAAAAACTATACAACAGAGGAAATAATGTGCTAAAATAACTCTTGCCGAATAGGGGATTAGTTTAGTGGTAAAACAACGGTCTCCAAAACCGTTGATAAGTGTTCGATTCACTTATCCCCTGCCATCTGAATTCAGAAAGCACTAACAGAAATGCCGGTGCTTTTTCTTTGCAAGGATATATTTGAATTTGGGTTGACTTTATAAACGTGAAAACACATAATGAAATTGTCCCAAACGGGACAAAAGAGGCGCTATGAATTTAGCAGGTATAACAAGAAAACAATTAAATCAGATTTGTTCCACATTCCTGTTTGATGGAATGAAGAACAGTGAGATCCTATCCATTCTGAAGGATGAAAGAGCGATCTGTACGGATTACGGCAAGGGTGAAGTCATTTTCAGACCGCAGCAGTACAGCAGGTCACTGGCCTACATTCTGAAGGGTGCTGTTTCCGTTTCAATGCAGACGGGGACTCATGAAAACTTTCCGATGCACAAGATCGAGACAGGGAGTTTCTTCGGTGTGGCTTCAATGTTCAATGATGATACGCCGTATGTTACAGAAATCAATGCTGTGAAGGAAACAAGGATCATCTTTTTCAGTGAGGCTCTTGTTGAACAGTGCATCAGAGAACATGAGGTGTTCGCCATGAATTATGTCAGATTCCTCAGCGACAGGATCCGTTTTCTGAACCGCAAGATCAATCTTCTGGCTAACAGTTCATCTGAAAACAGTCTTATAGGTTATCTGCTCAACGCAGCTGGCAGATTCGGAGAGGAATTCAGGCTTGAAGTCTCCTATACTGAACTTGCCAGAAATCTGAACATCGGACGCAGTTCACTGTACAGGGCGATGGATGATCTGGAAGAGAAGAACATCATCAGAAGGAAAGGCAGAAATATTACGCTTGTTAACTATGATGCTTTAAAGAAGTACTAGAGGGGTTGTTTATGAAAAGGATAATTGTCAGCATATTTGCCATGTTAATGGTACTGTCTCTGATGACAGGTTGTACGAAAAAGGAAGAGCCAAAGCCGGCAGAACCGGTACGTTATGAGGTCAGACTCGGCGTTCTGAAAGGACCTACGGGAATCGGAGCCAGTTATCTGATGGAAAGAAATGCCAATGACGAATCATTGAATAAATATGCCGTTACTGTTGATGAACAGCCGGCCAACATGGTATCGATGATTGCTTCCGGGGAATTGGACATAGCAGCCGTACCGACAAATGTTGCCAGTACCCTGTATAACAAGACAAATGGCGGAGTTAAGATAATCGCTTTGAATACTGCCGGTGTTCTCTACGTTCTGGAAAAAGGAGATACCATTCACAGCGTTGAAGACCTGAAGGGGAAGAAAATCTCCATGACCGGCCAGGGAGCCAACCCCGAATACGTATTTAAATATATCCTGGAAAAGAACGGTCTTAAGCCAAATGAAGATCTGTTTATCGAGTTTTTGGACAGCGCAACAATAACGGCAAGCGCTGCCAGCGGAGGCATTGAGGTGTGTCTGTTACCTGTACCGGCAGTTACTACCGTACTGGTAAAGAATCAGGAGTATCGTAAGGCTCTTGATCTGACGGAAGAATGGAATAAGATCGGAAACGGCAGTGTTCTGACCATGGGATGCGTAGTTGTCAGAACTGAATTCTATGAGAACAATAAGGAAGCTGTTGAACAGTTCCTTAAGGAATATGAAGAGTCAATCAATTACGTTAAGAACAATCCGGCAGAAGCTGGAGAATTCTGCGCAAAGTATGAAATAGTGCCTGCAGCTGCCATAGCTAGCAAGGCAATTCCTGATGCCAACCTGATCTTTGTATCAGGAAAGGACATAAAACCAGCAATCGAAGGTTATTATCAGGTACTGTTTGATGCTGATCCAAAATCAATAGGAGGAAAGATGCCTGGTGATGACTTCTATCCGGGAGAATAAGCTTTTAGGTAAGGTAATTTCATTTGCGTTCTGGATGCTTGTCTGGTATCTGTGCGCACTGAAGGTTGGGAAGGAACTGATTCTGCCCAGCCCTTTTGCTGTACTGAAGTCGCTTGGAAGCCTGATAGTTACTTCCAGGTTCTGGATAGCAACAGCCATTACGATTGTCCGAATTCTTTCCGGATATGCATTGGGAATAGTAACAGCTGTATTACTGGCTGTAATGACCTGCAGCAATTCGCTCGCTGATGCAATTCTTTCACCAGTCATCAGAATCGTCAGGTCTACTCCGGTAGCCAGTTTCATCATTCTTGCCATGCTGTGGATGAACAGGACGGCAGTTCCGGTACTGATGTCCATGCTGATGGTCGTACCTGTGGTCTGGGAAAATATCGTTGCCCAGTATCAGACAACGGACAGCAGTCTTCTGGAAATGGCCAGAGCCTATGAACTGTCAGCTTGGAAGAAGTTCAGGTACATCTATGTTCCTTCTGCTTTCCCTGGCTTTCTGGCCGGATGCATGTCTGCCATGGGTCTGGCATGGAAAAGCGGTATCGCTGCTGAAGTTCTGAGCCAGCCAACAAGTGCCATTGGTACAGATCTGTACTATGCGAAAATATATCTGGAAACACCGGATCTGTTTGCCTGGACCAGTGTTGTTATAATACTCAGCATGTGTATTGAAAAGATCATAAGAAAGCTTCTTTTCAGAGGTAAGACCAATGAAAGTAAGTAATCTTTGCTTCAGTTATGATAATAGAACAGTCTTTGAGAACTACTCCGTGGAAATAGGAGAAGGAATAACCTGTCTGATGGGTGCCAGCGGACTTGGCAAGACGACATTGCTGAAACTCCTTGCCGGTTTATTGAGCCCTGAGAAGGGTATTGTTGACATTGACGGCAGAAAGGTTTCCTTCATGTTTCAGGAAGACAGATTACTGCCTTGGCTATCAGCCAGAGATAATGTTCTGCTTGTAACGGACAGGGAAAGGGAAACAGACGAACTGTTATGCGAACTGGGCATTGACGGTAATCTGAGAATAGGCGAGCTTTCCGGCGGTATGGCTCGCAGAGTTGCACTGGCAAGATGCCTGATGTTTGAAGCAGATCTGCTTCTGATGGATGAACCGTTCAAGGGAATGGACAGCGATCTCATTATCAAGGTGGCAGAGATAATCAAGAGGCAGAATAAGACAGCGATAATTTCAACTCACTCATTGGAAGAAGCAAAGGCACTCGATGCAGAAGTTATAACGCTTTAGCAGCAAGTGCTTTTTTGACTGTGGTTTCAATATGTGAAAGAATAATCTGGTAGGAGGTAAGTCAGATGGACGAATTATTGAATTACATAGACAACTTTGTTGAGGAAAGGGACTGGCATCAGTTTCATAGTGAAGACAATCTTGCCAAGTCTATCGTACTGGAAGCTAATGAACTGCTGGAACACTATCAGTTTGACAGAAACGGCGATCATGACAGGGAAGGCATTAATGACGAAATAGCTGACATCATGACTTACTGTCTGATGTTCTGTCTGAAGATCGGTGAAGATCCAATTGATCTTGTCTACCGCAAGATGAAGAAGAACGCCGCCAAGTATCCGGCTGAAAAAGCCAGGGGATCCAACAGAAAGTATACGGAATTATAAAAAAAGGATCCGCTGAAGTGATACGCTAAAAGTAGACAGGTGTAAAAAAACACCCTTCTACTTTTTTTAGTACAATGAAGGAAGAAAGGAAGTGGCAGAGTGGGCAGAATAAGTACAAAGAACAACATGAGGACGCCAGAGGAAAAAGAAGCGAT
>ONPK01000152.1 GCA_900319675.1 uncultured Bacillota bacterium | reverse complement strand
TCCCCAGTTAACTGAATAACTCCAGGCATCTCCATTTGGATTATATCTGATAACACCTGCTGTAAAGTATGGTGTTACACCTACAATACAACCATTACAATATTGGCTCACTTCACTACCAGTATGATACGTTATGGTTGTTTCAACATACTCATCTGGATCATACGGATCTTCTGGTGTATCTATTTCAGCCGCAAGAGTTAGAGAAGAAAACGAAATGATGATAAATAATGATATTATGATTTTGACTAGTTTTTTCATAACTAACTCCTGCTTTCATGCTAAATCAAACTTGTCAGAATACAATCGATTTATCGGCGACTATTGTTTTTTATGTGTAATCGCTCAGGAAACGAAAAAAAAGACAAGGATTATTTCCCTGCCTCTTACGAAATCTTCTTGTAAATATAGTTTCCTATTGACTGTACCAGTTGGACAAAGACGATCAGGATCAGTGAACATACAACCAGATATGGTGTTGAATACTTCTGATAACCGTATCTGATGGCGATGTCGCCTATGCCGCCACCACCTAATGTACCGGCCATGGCTGAATAACCTAAGAGGTTTATTATCAGTAAGATTATGCCGTTTATCATTCTTGGAATTGATTCCTTGATATATACCCTGAACAGGATCTGCCAGTCTGAAGCTCCAAATGACCTGGCTGCCTCAATGACACCCGGGTTGGTCTCTCTGAGGCTGGTTTCAAATACTCTAGCAATAAACGGAATGGCACAGACCGTAAGCGGTACGATTGCCGCATTGGTACCGATGGAGGTTCCCGCAATCAGTCTTGTCAGCGGAATGATGACGACCATCAGGATGACAAACGGGAAACTTCTGAAGACGTTAACAATGAAGCTTAATATCTCATAAACGATCTTGTTTGGCTTCAGACCGTCATCGGCGGTAAGAGTCAGGATTATTGCCGGGATGAATCCCAGGATTACTGAGAACAGCGTTGACATGAATACCATGTAAAGCGTCTGCTGAGATGCCTTTAATATGATCTGTAACATTACTTCAGCACCTCCCAGTTAACTTTTTCCCTGTCAAGATACTCGCATACCTTCTGAGTATCCTCGTCCTTTACATTAATTACCAGTGAACCATAGACGTTTGAGCGGAAATCTTCAAGTTTTCCCCAGCAGATGGAGAAATCCAGATCAAGTTCCCTGGCCATCATTGTGATGACGGGATCAGAGCTCTTATCCGTGAAGAACAGCTGAATGTCGGTTCCTTTTGTAGGCAGTAAGCCGCTTTCTTCCTGCAGGAATTCCTTCACTTCCTTTATCGGATGAATGAAGAGGTCTTCCGGCTTGCCTTCTGCCAGTACCGTTCCATCTCTCAGGAATGATACTCGCTGACAGATCTGCTTAACTACTTCCATCTGGTGGGTAACGACGATTATCGTCTTGCCCATCTTTTCATTGATTTCCTGTAACAGTGACAGGATCTCTCTTGTTATGGCTGGGTCCAGGGCGCTTGTAGCCTCATCACAGAGGATTATCTGAGGATCCAGTACCAGTGCTCTGGCTATGGCAACACGCTGTTTCTGGCCTCCTGAAAGCTCAGATGGCCTTGCGTGCTTCTTGTCTTCCAGACCGACCAGTCTGATCAGTTCTTCGATTCTTCTGACTGATTCCGGGCTGCTGACATTGATGTTCCAGAATTTCATTGGCAGCGCCACGTTATCATAGACATCCAGCCTTTCTAGAAGATTGAAGTTCTGGAAGATCATACCCATGTTCCGCTGCAGTCTGCGCAAGGTGTTCTTGTCTTTCTGGGATACGATCGTGCCGTCAACGGTTATCGTACCGGACTGGTAGGATTCAAGGCCGTTGATGCAGCGTAAAAGCGTGCTCTTGCCGGCACCTGACTGACCAATTATTCCGTATATTTCGCCATCATTGATGGTTATTGATATTCCCTTCAGTACTTCCAGGTTATCAAAGTTCTTTCTGACATCCCTTAATTCAATCATCAAAACACCTCACAATAACAGTCAGCGGTGTTTGACACCGCTGACTGACATCATACACTAATATGTTCTTTAGTTCAATGGCTTGCCTTCAGCATCAACGAATGAAGGAATGACCGCACCCTTGTAGGTATTGTTGATGTAGTCTTCAACTTCCTTGGAGTTGATGGCCTTTACCAGAGCCTGAATCTTTTCTGAGTTTTCGCTTCCCTGCTTTACGACGATGTAATTTGTTCTGCGTACGCTTGTTTCAGCGTTGAATACCTCGATCTGTACTGCCGGTGAAGTTTCCGGTAAGCCGGCTTCCAGAGCATAGTTGCCGTTGATTACGGCTGCGTCCAGGTCATCCAGTGATCTTGGCAGACCAGCTGCTTCGATAAGAGTGATCTTATAGCCATGAGGATTCTTTACAGAATCGCTGTTGAGTTCTTCCGGTGTGCCTGTTCCGGTGATCAGGTACCAGGCTGCCAGTAAGTCGAGAGCTCTGTTGCAGTTGTCTGTGTCGTTTGGAACGCCGATCGTTGCGCCATCCGGGATCTGATCCAGTGATGTGTATTTCTTTGAATAGATTCCCATCGGTTCAATGTGAACGCCGGCTACGGCTGTCAGATGCAGTCCGCCATTTTCGTTCTGATCCTTCATGTAGCCGAGAGTCTGGAAGTAGTTGGCATCGAGTTCGCCTTCCTCCAGAGCGGTATTCGGGGTTACGTAGTCATTGAATTCAACGACTTCGAGTGTCCAGCCGTCCTTGGCCAGCTTGTCAGCTACGACGTTCTTCAGAATTTCTGCATGTGGGACCAGCGTGGCTCCGACCTTAATGACCTTTTCATCCTTCTTGCCGCCATTGCCGCCGCAGGCTGCCAGTGTAAGTGATAATAATACTGCTAATATAACTGTTAATGTCTTTTTCATTTTCTTTTCTCCTTTTTCCTTTTTTCATTCAACAAGTGCCAATGTGTCAGTCCTCACTGCTGCACATTCGCTTTGAATCATAATTGGAATAAGTTAACCTTCGTAAATAACTGATCATGAATTTCCTTCCCTTCCCCCAAAACAAAACCGGCGATCCGATGATCTCCGGTTCATTGTTTTACTGACTTCAAACTTGGCTATGAGATTACATCGGATTATTTTCCATCAAAAGAAACACGCATCATCATGCGCATGGCCATCATTTCCATCATCATAGCTGTGCTGTTTCTCTTCATGGGATGAATCTCCTTGTTGTCTGTATTGTAAACTGTTTTCATTGAATGTGTCAATGTTAATTTTCATTTTCTGAAAATTATTTCAACAGCATTTCAATTTCTT
>ONPK01000074.1 GCA_900319675.1 uncultured Bacillota bacterium | reverse complement strand
ATACACTATTCACTTAAGGAATATCTGCAGAAACTCGTCAGGGAGAATGCTGAAAGGGGAATCCCGGTAATGAGACCGATCTTCTATCACTACGATGAGGACTGGGCTTACCAGGAAAAGACGGAATACCTGCTGGGCAGGGACATGCTGGTGGCACCTGTTTACAGGGAAGGCGCCAGAAGGAGAACGGTAAGATTACCGGATGATGAATGGATACATCTGTTCAGCGGTAGGGAATACGGCAAGGGCAGTCATCAGATCGAGGCACCGATCGGCTGTCCGCCGGTATTCGTCCGTAAGGGAACTGAAATGGAACAGTGGTATAGATCAATACAGGAGGAGTTAGTCAAATGAGTGAACAGAAACCGCGCGAGGAGCGCCTTTGGTCAAAAATCAGCTACGGATTTGCCGACATTTACGGAGGCGGTGCCTTTGTCGTCATCAGTACATTCTTTACAGTATTCTTAACAAAAGCCCTGGGAATGCCTCCGGCATTAGCAGGAACCATTCCGTTGATCGGTAAGGCCTGGGATGCGGTCAATGACCCGCTCATGGGTGCCATTACCGATAAGACAAAGTCAAAGTTCGGAGCCAAGAGGTTCTGGATCCTGGTCGGCAGCATCGTTTCGGCCATTACCTTCATCGCCTTATGGATCCCGTTCAGGGCCGGCGGTTCGGTAATGGGCATGTATGCATTCTACGTTATCATGTACCTGCTGTTTTCATCAGGATCTACGCTGGTAATGGTACCGTATAACGGCTTACTGCCGGACATGGTCGATGACTATACGACAAGAGCCAGGTTCTCTTCAGTCAGAATGATCTTCTCATCATTCGGCGCCATCATTGCCGGTCTGATTCCGACACTTCTGATCAAGGACAATACGAACGCTGCGCAGTATCTGACTGTGGCGCTCATCTTTGCCGTCATCTTCTCAGCTTCCGTATTACTGACATTCTTCGGAACCTGGGAACCTCAGAAGGAAGTAGAAAAGTTCTCAATGAAGGAAGCCTTCATTGAATCAATAACCGTATTCAAGAGCAGATCATTCCGTCTGTTCACTCTGATCTTCATCTTCGGTCAGGGAGCAGCTGACTTTCTGACAGGTCTGGCTGTCTATTACATCGATGACGTACTGAATGCCTATGGCGGCGGTAACTTCACCAAGTTAATGGGTGTATTGCTGGTGGCTCAGTTCTTAGGCATGATACTGTTCGGACCGATCATGGCCCGTACATCCAAGAAGTTCCCGATCCTCATCGGTACCCCGGTAAGGATCGTAGCCACACTGGCAATGCTGGCATTCTCTCATGAAGGAGCCAACTTCATGATCATCCTTGGCCTGGCATTCATTGTCGGACTGGGTATGGCCGGTACTTCAACGACCATCTTCTCGATACTGGCTGACCTGGCTGACATTGATGAACTCATTACCTCAGTCAGCCGTCCGTCTACCTGCTCAAGCATGGCAACCTTTGCCCGTCAGCTGGCCAACGGTCTGACTTCAGCCGTGATCGGCTTCTTGCTGGCAATGGTAGGATACAGTGAAGTCATCGCAGCTGCCGGCGGCCGTCAGGCTGCTTCCACTCAGCACGGCATCGCATTGATCTTCGTATTCACACAGGTCATCTTCATGGCCATTGCCGTATTTGCGACCTGGAAGTTCCCGGTTACCAAGAAGGAATTTGACATCGTACGCAAGGAGATCGCCAGAAGAAAGGGTGAAGATGACTCACCAAGGAGCAATGAGGAGATCGCCGTATGTGAAAAGGTCACAGGCTTCTCATTTGACCGTCTGTGGAATAAGGACAACGCATACAAGTTAAGGTAACAACATGAAGATAGGATTTGTTGGACTAGGCATCATGGGCGAATCGATGTGTGAGAACATCATCCGCAAGCATGATGACAGAGTATATGTATTTGACCTGAACAGAAAGCAGGTCGACAAGCTGGTTGAGATCGGTGCCGTTGGCTGTAACAGCAGCCGGGAAGTAGCCCAGAACGTGGATGTATTCATCACCATGGTTCCGAAGTCTCAGCACAGCCGTGCCGTCTATGATGAGATCATTCCGGTACTGCATGCGGGACAGACCTGCATTGACATGAGTACGATCGACCCCAGCGTTTCTGTTGAAATATCTGAAGAGGTAAAGGCTACGGGAGCCTCATTCATCGATGCCCCGGTCGTAAAGAGCAAGCCGGCTGCCATTGCCGGCAAGCTGGGAATCTATGTCGGCGGAGATGAAAGAGATTACGAAGCCATGAAGCCGATACTGCTCTACATGGGTGAAAACGTCATCCGCATGGGTGATAACGGCAAGGGCCTGGTGATGAAGATCTGTCACAACGCTCTGGTATCGCAGATCCAAAATGGCGTCAACGAGACTTCAACATTAGCCGCAGCCAACGGCATAGACATTCTGACCTTTGCCCAGGCCATATCATATGGCGGTGCCGGCAACTGGTATCTGGACTCCAAGAAGGATGCCCTGGCAAGAGAAGATTACACAACGGCATTCTCCGTTGAAAATGAGCACAAGGATGTTCACATCTGCCTTGATCTGGCTAAGCAGTGCGGCGTGTCAATGCCCGGCGAGGAAAACGCCGCCAGGGTATATGACAGGGCACTGGAAATGGGATTAGGCAAGGAAGACTTCTGTGCAACGATAAAGGTGGTGCGCAATGACAAAGCTTGAAGAATTAAGAAAGAAAAATGACTTCCCAATCTATGATTACCGGGATGAAAGATTTAAGAAATACTGCAGTATCATCGGATTTCTGAATCCTGATGAGATAATTGACTATATGAACGGAAATACTCCGATTCCCGAGGAAGGCAACATCTACGTTCCTTCCGTAAGCGAGCTGGAAAAGTTCCCGATTATTGAGGAAATAAGAAAGGTCTGCTTCGGCGGTCTGGACATTCAGGCCGGCTACTGCAACGGCCGTAACAGCACCTTTAATGGTTTTGAATATCACAAGGGTTCAGAGGTGAACGTCGCCTGTTCTGATCTGGTACTGATACTTGGCCAGCGCTCAGACATCAGCGATGAACTGACTTATTCAGTTGAACAGCCGGAAGTGTTCTTCATTGAAAAGGGCACGGTATATGAGATGTACGGAACGACGCTGCATCTGTCACCGTTAAGGGTATGTGAAGAGGGATTCCGCGATGTCATCATCCTGCCGAGAGGAACCAATACGCCGCTGTCTGAGGAAGAGAAGGCAGCGCGTGATGAGGCCATCCGTAAAGGTGATAAGGAAGCCAGATTACTGTTACTTAAGCAGAAATGGGTAATATCCCATCCTGAGAGAGAACCGCTCATAAAGCAGGGAGCTCACCCGGGAGTTACAGGTCCTAACAAGGAACTGTTCTATTAGGATCAGGAGGTATTGATCATGAGACAATTTCAGGTAGCCTATCTGCCGATCGGCGTTCCGACCTTCCATCTGGAAAGCGCCCAGAAGGCCTTTGACGAATCAGCAAAGCTGTTACGTTCACTGGAACTCAATACGGCAGTACCGCAGGAAATGTTACTGTCAGTTGACAAGCTTTCCGCATTCATGGATGTCATCGATCCTGATCTGATCGTGCTGCAGAACGTGACTTTTGCCAATGCGGCTTACGCTTCCGAGGTACTGCACCGTTTCAAGGACGTACCGATATTACTTTGGACATTGAGGGAGCCGGTCATTGATGGCGGCAGATTACGCTTAAACTCCCTGACAGGAGCCTATTCAGCAGCCAATGCTATCAGGCATTTCAGAAGCGAACCGTTTACCTACGTATATGGCGCTCCTGAAGAGGAGAAGGTCATTGCCAAGGTAAAAGCCACGGTAAGAGCAGCCAAACTGCGCCATGAGATGAGATCACTGAAGATGGCTGCCATCGGCCATACTCCGCAGGGTTTCGGCTTCGGCAGGGCACTGGATCTGGAATTACTGGATACCTTCGGCGTTCATCTGGAATCAATTGAGGCCAGGGAACTGATCATGAAGGCTCAGACATATACTGATGAGGAATGCGAGGAGTACCTCAATAAGGCATCCTCATGCATGGTTGGTCTGGACAAAACTCCGGAAAGAAACAGAAAGGACTTTGCCAGACTGCTTAAGGCCTATGAGGAGTATGTCACCACAAACAACATCGGTGCCATTGCCTCAAGATGCTGGCCGGACTTCTTTACGGCATACGGAACACCGGTATGCGCCGTGCTGGCCATGCTCAATGACATGGGCGTAGCCGCCAGCTGTGAAACGGACGGCTATGGGGCACTATCAATGTATCTGGGCATGAAGCTCAGCGACAGCCCGGTATTCTTCGGTGATCCGGTATCCATGAATGAAGAGGAAAACACCATTTCCTTCTGGCACTGCGGTACCGCAGCCTGTTCCTTAGCGAGAAAGGATACGGGTGCGGTAGTTGGCGAACACTGTAACCGTCACATCGGTCCAACCATGGAATTCGGCTGTAAGCCAAGTGACAGGGCAACGGTATTCAGAATTGGCAGAACTCCTGAGGGAGCCTTCCGCTTCTTCTTGACGACCGGCAAGATCCTTGACAAGCCTCAGCAGTTCTTCGGAACCTCACTGGTGGTTGAAACAGATAACAACGCTGAAGAGATCATCAATGAAAGCGTCAGGGATGGCTGGGAACCGCACTATGTCGTAGTATACGGTGACGTGAGTCAGGAACTTGAAATACTGGCAGACATGCTGGATATTCCGGTCTGGCGTTATTAAAAAAGGATAATAATTTAAGAAAAACAGGACATTGATTGAGAATTGCTTAATTTTCAGTTAATGTCTTTTTCAATTTGCCGTTATTCTGCTAGAATTATTTGTAGAGTAAATAGAGGAATTCCACTGTGAAGAAACATCTGGCTAACATCATTACATCGTTACGCATCGTCGGTGCGCTTATACTGACCGCATTCAAGGCCAATACGGTACCGTTTCTGGTCATTTATGCCTTAAGCGGTCTGACTGACTGCATTGACGGTTTCGTTGCCAGAAGGCTGCACATCATCAGTGAACTGGGCAAGAAACTTGATTCAGTATCTGACCTGTTACTTTATGGGGTAATGTTATGGAAGACATGGCCGATCCTTACGGACGTCTTACCAACGATGGCCCTGTATGTAATAGCCGGACTGATCCTGGCCAGACTTCTTCTGTATGTGATATACGGACTCTTATATCATAAGCTGTTAAGTACCCATGCATTACTGAACAAGGTGACAAGCATATTGATGTTCTTACTGCCGTTTGCCCTGATGTTCTCAACAGCCAGATACTACTGTTACTTCACGATGACGGTAGCCGGACTTTCAATCATTGATGAAATGTATCACATGCTTAAGGCAGCCGGCCCTGCCAAGCAGTATGCCAACCAGCAGTAAGCACTGACGATTCAAGCTGCGGATCAACCATAAGACAGTTAAAGCCTGAGATGACTCAGGCTTTCGTTTTGCAATTACTGGTTCAGACAAAAAGGCCGGAACACCTAAAGAGCAAGTTCTTTTTCAACTTCATCCAATGTGTATGTCTTTGGATTCTTCTCCGACTCATCGAGCGCTCTTCTGTACACCGTAAGATCGATCTCATCTTCTATCTTTTCAATGACGGCCTGACGAATAAAATCGGGAACATTCAGGTTATTGGCCCTGGCATAGTCTTCTATCAGTTTTGTGTCCTCTTCGGAAAATCTCAATGATATAGTCATAAGTAAAACCACCCCGTTTATTACATTGTAATATAACAGCACAATTCAGCCAATCATCTCAAACTGACATCAGGCATGTTTTTTCATTCGTGCTCAGGTAGCATTAAAAAACCTGATAACTCAGTATTATGTTTCGCGTAACATATTTCCCTTGATCAGTCATTTGCAGAATCTCTTCAGTTCTGATTATGAAGAATCAGGGGTTATACAGTAAAAGATATGGTATGTAAAATGTCTGTCTTGTTATAATGATTCTGTGATCTGAAAGAGAGGGAACGACATGAACAAATACTGTCTGGAAGTAGCAGGTCTGAAGAGATATCTTCCTTACGTGGACATCAATGATGAACTGGCCTTTGCCAGCTTCGTGGTCATATCCGATACCGAACTGGTAAGCGCAGCGGCACCGTTACTGGCAGAGAAGATCGGCAGATGCGATGCCATCGTCACTGCTGAAGCCAAGGGCATTGCCCTCGCCTATGAGATCAGTAAGATCCTCGGCTTAAAGGAATTCATCGTAGCCCGCAAATCGGAAAAGAGCTACATGAAAGACACTCTGGAAGTGGCGGTCAAGTCAATTACGACAAGTTCCGTTCAGCATCTGTTCCTTGACGGTTCCGACAGGGAAAAGATAAAGGGCAGGGAAGTATGCCTGCTGGATGATGTCGTTTCCACCGGAGATTCTCTCAAGGCCATGGAAGAACTGGTCAGGGAAGCCGGGGCAAAGGTTGTTAAGAAGGCTGCCATACTGGCTGAGGGAGATGCCGCAGACCGTGATGATCTGGTCTATCTGGAATACCTTCCTTTGTTCCATAAGAATGAAGAAGGCAGTTACGAGGAGATAAGACGATGAACATTCTTGATTATCTGAAGAAT
>ONPK01000064.1 GCA_900319675.1 uncultured Bacillota bacterium | reverse complement strand
GTCGGAACGATGATGATCACGTCCTTGTCTTCTACGGTCATATGCAGATGCAGTGATGAACCCATCAGTTCAGATACATCAACATTGCCCTTGATGCCCTTGTCGGTTATGGACAGATGCTCCGGTCTGATGCCCAGAGTAACATCCTGTTCCTCGACATTGTGCTCTCTGAGTCTGGCCTGCTTATCCTCAGCCAGTTCAACTTCATAGCCTCTGGTTTCAACGAAGTATCTGCCGTCCCTTATCAGGAGTCTGGCATCGAAGTAGTTCATCTGCGGAGTTCCGATGAATCCTGAGACAAACAGATTGGCCGGATGATCGAACACCTCCTGAGGAGTACCGATCTGCTGAATGTAACCGTCCTTCATGACAACGATTCTGTCACCTAACGTCATGGCCTCAACCTGGTCATGAGTTACGTATACGAATGTCGTATTGATTCTCTTTCTTAACTTGATCAGTTCTGATCTCATCTGGTTACGCAGCTTGGCATCCAGGTTGCTTAACGGCTCGTCCATTAAAAGGACCTTAGGGTCTCTGACAATGGCGCGTCCGATGGCAACTCTCTGTCTCTGGCCGCCTGATAATGCCTTTGGCTTTCTGTCAAGATACTGGGTGATATCCAGGATCTCAGCAGCTTCACGTACCTTGCGGTCGATCTCATCCTTTGGAACCTTCTTGATCTTCAGAGAGTAAGCCATGTTGTCATAAACGGTCATGTGCGGGTAAAGGGCATATGACTGGAAGACCATGGCGATGTCTCTGTCCTTAGGTTCGACATTGTTGACAAGCTTGCCGTCAATGTAAAGTTCACCGCTGGTGATCTCTTCCAGACCGGCAATCATTCTTAACGTCGTTGACTTGCCGCAGCCTGACGGTCCGACAAGAACGATGAATTCCTTATCCTTGATGTCCAGGTTGAATTCCTGTACGGCTACGACACCTTCATCAGTTACCTGAAGATTGTAGCTTCTCTTTTCGCCTGCTTCTTCTCTTTTCCTGAACAGGCTCTTTCTGTGCTTGTTTGTTTCGTTATCCGTATATACCTTTTTGATATTCCTTAATGTAACTTCTGCCATAATGTCCTCCTTAACCCTTTACACTTCCTGAGGTAACACCCTTGATGATCGACTTGGACAGTATGACGTAAATTACCATTACCGGTAAGATGGCCATTACCATCAGCATGTATACCTTGCCCATGTCAAATTTCGTAAAGTCTGCGCTTCTTAACGTAGCGATCATGACCGGAACCGTCTTCTTCTGAATGTCATTCAGCAGTAATGCCGGCATGAAGTAGTTGTTCCATGAACCGACAAATGAGAAGATCATCTGTACGGCAATGGCCGGTTTCATGATAGGCAGTACGATCTGGTTGAAGATCTTGAATTCATTTGAACCGTCAATTCTGGCTGCCTCAACCATTTCCAGCGGCAGTGTGGCTTCCAGGTACTGTCTCATGTAGAAATAGACGCTTGGAGCCGCAATGCTTGGAATGATCAGCATCCACAGCTTGTTGGTCAGATGATACTTGAATGCCAGCTGAATGAAGCCAACCGCAGAAACCTGGGAAGGGATCATCATGATTGCCAGAATGAACAGGTGAATGGCCTTCTTGAATCTGAAGTCATAAACATATGTTCCATAGGCCGTCAGGGCTGAGAAATATGATGTCAGTATGGCTGACAGTGATGCGACGATGAAGCTGTTCTTCATGCCGATTGGAATGCTGATGTTGGTATCATGCCATGCATTGACGAAGTTCTTCAGAGCATTTCCGCCAGGTATCAGCGTGAAACCTGCCTGTAACTGTGCATTTGAACGTGATGCGTTAATGAACATCAGGTAGAAGAAGAACAGACACAGGAATGACAGAAATATGAGTATTCCATATACGACGACGCGGGAGATGAACAGTTTGATTCCAGCTGTTTTATTTAGATCTTTCTTCATGTCAGTTCCTCCCTTACTTCTTACTGATCGTCTTGAAGACGAAGATGGACAGAATCGCCGTTATGATGAATAACAGTACTGATACTGCGCCGGCCATGCCGTAGTTCTTTGAAATGCCCAGGAAGGTATTCAGATACATGATCAGAGTCATTGACGTGTTGTTCGGTGTACCGATACCGTTGGTCAGTACCTGCGGTACGTCGAACATCTGAACGCCGCCGATCATTGATGTGATCAGTACGTAGATGAAGATCGGCATCAGTAACGGCATTGTTATGTGGAAAAATACCTGGGTTGATGAAGAACCGTCCAGACGGGCTGACTCAAACAGGCTTTCATCAATGCCCTGTATGCCTGCCATTAACAGGATCGTAGTATTGCCAAACCACATCAGGAAGTTCATCAGAGCGATGAGGCTTCTGACAGTGACCTTCATGGCCAAAAAGTCGATAGGCTGATCTGCCCATCCGGAACTCAGGATGATCTGGTTAACAGGACCAACCTTTGAGAACATGGCAAAGAAGAGCATTGAGAATGCGGATGCCATGATCAGGTTAGGCATGTAAATGACCGTCTTGAAGAACTGCTGACCCTTTATGTTAAGTCTGGTGCTGGTGAAGAACAGTGCCAGTAACATGGCAATGACGAACTGCGGTACAGCGCCGAGAATCCACAGGATACCGGTATTGATCGTGTATTTTACGATTGGAATGTAGCCGGAAAGGTTCGGTGAGAACAGCTTTACATAGTTGCCAAATCCAACAAAATTCGGTCCGATGATGTTGAGACCGTCACGATAATATTCAAAGAAGCTGTTATAAATGGTCAGAATCTGTGGATACAGAGTGAAAATCGCATAGACTATGAAGAAAGGGATGATGAATATGTATCCCCACTTGGCATAGGATATGGATTTTCTTCCTGATGATTTCAATGTTTTATCCATTTTTATACCTCTCTCATGTTTTCTTAAATAAACATTCAGCCTCATGCTTATTTAAGAAACTGTGGCAGACTCATAGTAAGCCTGCCACAGAACCTTGATTAATAACTATTGACTATTATTCAACAGTGATGCTTGGATAAGCAGTCTTGATGTAATCCTTGAAGTTAGCGATTGCTGTATCCTTTGTTACTTCACCCTTCAGGAATTCCTGGAAGTACTTCTGTAAGCCTTCGTTGCAGCCCTGATCGTATGGTGTGATGTGTTCGAACTTGATGTCCTTAGCTAATTCAGCGAATACTGTAACATCGTTCTGTCCGCCTAAGAAGTCATTGCCATATGATGTATCAGCTGCGAGCTTGTTGTTGATGATCTGGTTGTTTGAGAACTGAGCTTCGTTTCTGACGAGCTTTTCGCAAACATCAGCATTGTTAATGAATGTATTCATGATGTCAGCAACCATTGTTGGGTTGTCTGTGCCTGAAGCTGCGAGCATCCATGTGCCGCCCCAGAAGTGAGCCTCTGGTCCCTTGCAGATAGCCCAGTCACCGAAGCATCCCTTTTCAGGATCCTGTGCATTGCCCATGCAGAAGTTGAAGTACCATGCCGGACCGAAGAAGCACATTGACTTACCTGTTGCGAACATTTCGTTTGTCTTTTCAGCATCCCATACACCTGAAGCGTTTGCAGCGTAGCCCTCAGCTACATACTTTTCAGCATGATCCATCCATTCATTGATGCGGGCATCGAAGTTTAACTTGCCGCCTTCAACCCATGCGCCTGAAACGTTGTTTGAGAATACACGGTATGTATCCATTGGTGTAGCGATCATGTAGTAACCAGCTGCCTTGGCATCTGCTGCTACTGCATCGAACTTAGCCCATGAATCTAACTTAGACTGTACTTCTGTTGGATCGTCTGTGCCCAAAACTGCCTTGGCGATTGAACGTCTGTAAATCAGAGCTGATGGGCAGCACTGGAATGAAACGCCCTTTACAACGCCGTTAGCGTCTGAAGCAGCCTGTACTGTGTACTGGTAGGTATTTGAGAAATCTGTAACGCCCATTGCCTTTACATCAGCTGTAGCATCAGAGTTGGTATACTTGATGATGTAGTCAGCTTCTGCCAGGAACATGTCAACCTTGTCATCAGCTGCAGCTGTAGACTGAGCTAATAATGCAGCATCCAATGCATCCTGATAAGCCATGTTATCTGAAACATAAGTTGTACGCTTGATTGTAACATCACCCTTCTTTACTGTGAAGTCGTCTACCTTTTCGTCAGCATAATACTTGACTAAGAATCCCCAGAATTCATCGTTCCATGTCCAGAGATTGAAGACCTTTCCTTCTTCAGCAGGCTTGTCTGGTTCTGCTGGCTTTGTGCAAGCTGCCAGTGAAACGATCATTAAGACTGCGAGAATAGCACTTAATAACTTTTTCATATTGTCCTCCTTCGATATTAAGTTTTCATAATTTATTTAAACCGTTTCCGGTTTTAAATCTTCCTTACTGTTCTGCCCGGGATGAGCTTACCGGCGACTACTGAATGTTCGCTGTAGCTCTGCGGGTTCTCAATGGCATCGATCAGCCTTCTGCAGGCGATGCGGCCAAGAGAGGTTGCGTCCTGTTCATAGGTCGTAAGTCCGACGAACTTTGACATCCTGATTCCGTCGTAACCCATTACCGAGATCTCATCGGTGAGGATTATCTTGTCATCAGCCAGCCTTGACATGGTTCCCAGTAATGAGAAGTCATCGGGGAAGATGACGCATGTCGGTCTGTCTTCGCTTGCCAGGATTTCCCTGATGCGGTCATATGAGCAGTCGATGTCATGGTACTTGGCTTCAACGACGAATCTCTCATCAGCGTCGATTCCCAGTTCACGGCATGTGGAGTAGAACCCCATCATACGCTTCTTGGTAACGTCTGTGATCTCACCGTGGATGAATCCGATCTTCCTATGCCCCATTGAGGCGGCGTACTTGACCAGTTCCCTCATTCCCTTTGTATTATCAGAGATTACTGATGAGCAGTTGTCATAGCTGTAATCTATTGATACTACCGGGATGTCCGAGTCAACCAGTTCCAGGATCTGCGGATCCATGAACTCAGCGGAGATGATCACTACTCCGTCATAGCTGCGGTACTTGCAGTGTCTGAGATATGTTGATTCCTTACCGTCTACGCGGTTGTTGATGAATGAGATGTCGTAACCGTTTTCCTCAGCTGCCTGACGGAAGCTTTCGAGGATCTGAGAGAAGTATTCGTGCGAGAGACCCGCTGACATTCTGTCAACGAAGATAACGCCGATGCTGTATGTTCTGTTGGTCTTCAGTGCTCTGGCTGAAGCGTTGAGCATGTAGCCCATCTCTTCGGCAGCCTGTCTTATGCGATCTCTGGTAGCCTTTGAAATGTCACCCTTATCGCTAAGAGCCTTGGATACCGTGGCTACTGATACGCCACAGACCCTGGCAATCTCCTTCATTGAAATCATGTCTTAACTCCCAATTAACGTTTACTTAATCGTTTTCCTAGATTTAGCATAACACGTTTTCGTAATTTGTAAATAGTTTTTTTGAAATCGTTTACAAATTTTGTTTTTTCAGTTGTTTTTGGCCCAAAAATAGAGTATTCTTTAGGTAAACAAAGGTAAATTTAACGTAATCGTTTACGTAAAATAGTTTCGGAGGTTGATTTATAATGAAATACGGACATTTTGATGACCTTAAAAGAGAGTATGTAATAGATAATTACAGAACACCATTACCGTGGATTAACTATCTGGGAAGCGACAGTTTCTTTACCCTTCTGTCCAATACGGCTGGCGGATATTCCTTCTACAAGGACGCCAGATTAAGAAGAATAACCAGATACCGTTACAACAATCTTCCGCTGGATCAGGACGGCTTCCACATCTACGTTAAGGATAATGATATTATATGGAACCCGGGCTGGCAGCCGGTTCAGGAAGAACTGGATGAATATCAGTGTCGTCACGGGCTTGGCTATTCCGTAATAAATGGTAAAAAGAATAAATTATCTGTTAAGCAGGAACTGTACGTACCAAAGAACGACAACATCCTGCTGGACAGAGTAACCGTAACCAATGAAGGAAACGAAGACAAGACAGTCGATCTGTTCTCATTCGTTGAATTCTGCCTGTGGGATGCCATGGATGACAGTTCAAACTTCCAGCGTAACTATTCAACCGGTGAAGTTGAAGTCGTCGGCAGCGCCATCTATCACAAGACGGAATACAGGGAAAGAAGAGATCATTATGCCGTATTCTACGCAAACAGACCGATAGATTCATTTGACACCTCCAGAGACAGCTTCATGGGCGTATACGGTTCACCCCGTCAGCCTCAGGCTGTAGTAAACGGCAGCTGCGGCAATTCCATTGCCCATGGCTGGCAGCCTGTGGGCGCTCATCACTTCCATCTGGAACTGAAGCCTCAGGAAACCTTCTCCGTCATCATCGGCCTGGGCTATGTCGAAGTACCCGTTGCCGAGAAATTCGTCGCTCCTGGTGTCATCAATAAAAAATACGCCGAAGATCTGATGAACAGATACTCCAGCGATGAACAGTTCGATGAAGGATTGAATAAGTTAAGAGGATTCTGGGATGAACTGTTGTCACGTTTTGAAGTCAGAACAGACAATGACGTTGTCAACCGCATGGTCAACATCTGGAATGCCTACCAGTGCATGGTAACCTTCAACATGTCCAGATCAGCTTCCTACTATGAATCAGGCATCGGCAGAGGCATGGGTTTCAGAGATTCCTGCCAGGACCTGCTGGGATTTGTTCACATGATCCCGGAAAGAGCCAGGGAAAGGATCCTGGACATCGCCGCTACCCAGAAGGAAGACGGCGGTGCCTATCACCAGTATCAGCCTCTTACCAAGAAGGGCAACTCCGACATCGGCGGAGGCTTCAACGATGACCCGTTATGGCTGATCGCCTGCACGGATGCCTACATCAGGGAAACCGGTGACTGGGACATCCTCAATGAAATGGTAGACTTCGATAACAATCCTGAAGTTGCGGCACCTTTGCTGGAACACTTAAGACGCAGCTTCAACTATAC
>ONPK01000047.1 GCA_900319675.1 uncultured Bacillota bacterium | reverse complement strand
AGCGAGCAGACAAATGAAATGCTGCACCCGAACAAGAGCGCTGATGTAGCTGTCGATGGCAAGTTCATCGGCAGGATCGGTGTCATTCATCCGACATGCCGCAGAAAGTATGATCTGGATGAAAACGTAATGGGTGAACTGAACCTGTCAGCCCTGTTCGCTGAAAAGCCGGCCAAGGTAAGATTTACTTCAGTAGCCAGATATCCGGCCGTAAGCTATGACCTGGCAATGATCGTCAGTGAAGATGTCACTGCCGAGCAGATCGTAAAGATCATCAAGAAGGCAGGCGGCAAGCTGCTGAAGGAAACTCAGATCTTCGATGTCTACAGAGGTGCCAACATTCCAGAGGGACAGAAGAGCGTAGCGGTAAAGGTAGTTTATCAGTCAGCTGAAAAGACTCTGTCTGAAGATGACATCATGCCGCATCATACGGAAATAATCAGTCAGTTAAGAAAAGCAATCGGCGCAACCCTGAGAGACAGCTGAGTCTTGTCAGGCAACAAGTCGAAGAGTATAATTTAATAGGCAAAATTTTAAGGAGGAGATATTTATGGGACGTGCACATGAAGTGCGTGCAGCATCAATGGCTAAGACTGCAGCAGCAAAGACAAAAGTTTACTCACGTTATGGCAAGGAAATCTACATGGCTGCCAAGAGTGGTGTTCCTGATCCTTCAATGAATGTTGCTCTGAAGAGAGTCATCGAAAAGGCCAAGGCCAACCAGGTACCGGCTGACGTAATCAAGCGTAACATTGAAAAGGCCAAGGGCAGTAACGCTGAGGCCTACATTGAAAACCGTTATGAAGGATTCGGGCCTAGCGGTTCAACCATCATCGTTGAAACTCTCTCTGACAACTCCAACCGTTCACTGGCTGAGATCAGAAGCTGCTTCAACAAGGCTCACAGCAACCTCGGACAGGCCGGAAGCGTTTCCTTCAATTACGAAACAAGCGGCATTCTCTCATTCAAGGGAACTGAGGATGAGGTTCTGGACATTCTGATGATGGCTGAAGTTGACGTAAAGGACATTGAATCAGAAGATGATACGGTCACCGTATACGTTGATCCAAAGGATCTCTACGCTGCCAAGGATGCACTTGAAGCCGAGAAGGGTGAAATTGCCTTTGATGTAATGGAAATCAGCATGTTACCAAATGACTATGTAACTCTGGACGGCGATGACAAGATGCTGTTTGAGAGATTACTGCGTCTGCTGGATGAAGTTGATGACGTACAGCGCGTATATCACAACGTAGAAGGCATGTAATTAATTTACCGCAGATTTATAAGCTGCGGTTTTTTAGTGGTATAATTTAAGCAAGGAGTGTTTGATTATGGATAATAGAGAGACCAGAAACGCCGAAGCAGTCAGACAGCTGGCTGCCGAATGCACGCTGTTTTTAAAGAGAAATGAGGACTTTCCTTTAACTGAACCATGTAAGATCGCCCTGTTTGGTTCAGGGGCCAGAAACACGATAAAGGGAGGAACCGGCAGCGGTGACGTAAATTCGCGGGTCACGGTTTCGATTGAAGAAGGTCTTGGTAATGCAGGCTATGAAGTCGTAACGAAACCATGGCTTGATGAATATGATGCCATCAAGAAGGCAAACCATGAGAAATTCATTGCCGGTATTAAGAAAAAGGCCAAGAAGCAGCACAAGCTGGCCGTGATGGTCGGCATGGGTGCTGTTGAAATGGAACCTGAATATGAATTTGAGATGAACTATGAGGCTGATGCGGCAGTTTACGTGCTCAGCAGGATCAGCGGTGAAGGCAATGACCGCAGAAACGAAAAAGGTGATTTCAGTCTTACTGATACCGAAATAAGGGACATTCTGAAAGCCAGGGAGAAGTATCCTAAGTTCATGCTGGTTCTCAACGTCGGCGGACCGGTCGATCTTACGGAAGTTGCTGAAGTGGAAAACATCCTGTTATTGTCCCAGCTTGGTGCAGAAACAGGCAACATACTGGCTGACATCATCAGTGGCAGATCATATCCAAGCGGCAAGCTGTCAACGACCTGGGCAAGATATGAAGACTATCCGGGAAAGGATGACTTCGGTGCCGATCAGCAGACCAGATACCGTGAAGGCATCTATGTAGGCTACAGATATTTTGATACTGCCGGCGTTAAGCCGATGTTCCCGTTCGGATTTGGTTTGGGATATGCGGATTTCAGAACTGCCGTAAAGGAAGTAATGGTAAACGGTGATGCCGTAACGGTCGTCGCTGAAGTGGAAAACACTGGATCACATCCCGGAAAGGAAGTCGTTCAGACGTATGTCTCCGAGCCGGACGGCAGACTGGACAAGGCATATCAGAAGCTGTGTGCCTTCGCAAAGACTGAAGAGATAAAGCCTGGTGAAAGCACTGAGGTCATCATGAACTTCAGAATGAAGGATCAGGCTGCCTATGATACTGAGAATCAGTGTTTCGTTCTGGAGAAGGGTGATTACATCATCAGAGTTGGCAATAGCAGTGATAATACTGAAACGGCCGCTGTCATTCGTGTGGATGATGACATAGTTACAAAGAAGGTACATAACTGCTTCGGCAACATTGACTTTGATGAATATTCACTGAAAGTTGAAAAAATCGGCCATAATGAAAGCACGGATGCGTTCATCCTCAGGAAGGAAGACGTAAAGACCGAAAAGGTGAACTACGAACTGCAGGAAGAGACGGATGACTTCGTAGAGGAACTGTCCGATGAGGAACTGGCGGTATCATCTGTCGGAAGCTTCTCAGCCGGTTCGATAGGACTTGACATGATAGGCAATTCCGGCAAGAAGGTTGCCGGTGCTGCAGGAGAGACCACCAGCATGCTTGAAGGCAAGGGAATGCCGGCACTGGTAATGGCAGACGGCCCTGCAGGAATAAGAATCAACAAGGATTACACCTTAAACAAGAAGGGACAGGTTGGCGTTGGCTCAGCATTACCTGGAGACTTCATGGAATTATTGCCTCCTGTTGCTCTGGCGTTGATGAATCCGAAGCTGCCGTTTGCTCGCAAGAAGACAGTTCTCCATCATTACGCAACAGCCATTCCGATCGGCACGGCAGTTGCCCAGAGTTTCAATATTGAGCTTGCGGAGAAACTCGGGGACATTGTCGGCGGCGAAATGGAGGAATTCGGCATTCATCTTTGGCTTGCCCCGGCACTGAACATTCACCGTAACGTATTATGCGGACGTAACTTTGAATACTATTCAGAGGATCCTGTATTGAGCGGCATGATGGCTGCCTGGATCACCAATGGCGTTCAGAAGCACGAAAACAGGGGCGTAACGGTAAAGCACTATGCGGCAAATAACCAGGAGACCAACAGATACGGCAACAGTTCTGAGGCTTCGGAAAGAGCCCTGAGAGAGATCTATCTGAAGAGCTTTGAAGTGTGTCTGGCCAACAGCAGTCCGATTGCCCTGATGACCTCATATAACCTCATTAACGGCATTCATACCTGTCAGCACTATGGACTGATCCATGACATCCTGCGCTGTGAATTCGGCTTCAGAGGTCTGGTAATGACCGACTGGATCGTCAGAGTGATGATGTCAAAGAAGGATCCGCAGCCAGTAAATGCCGGACTCATCGCCAAGGCTGGCGGAGATCTGGTAATGCCTGGCAGCAAGACCGATTTCAATGAGATCATTCAGGCTCTTAACAAGGGCATTCTCAAGAGAACCCAGCTTAGAAAGAACGTTACAAGAGTATACCGCTTAGCCAGGAAAATGGCCGGTTAATCTTGATTCGGTTTATTGAAAGGAAGACCTTTCAGTTGTATAATTAATAAGAAGTACTCAGGAGGAACCCAAATGGCACGCAAAATGTTATTACTCGATATCGATGCTATCTTAAACAAGCAGTTTAATATTGACTTCAAGGGTTACTCTCCGGTTGAAGTTGACCAGTTCCTGGATTCCGTTGTCCGCGACTATGACAGCTATGAAAAGATGCTGTCAGAGGTCAGTGATGAGGCAGAACATCTGAAGAATGAAAACTCCGCTCTCAAGAGCAAGGTAGCCGAACTGGAAGCCAAGGTAAGAAGGCTGGAAGACAACAACAGTACGATCAACAACCAGATCACCAGCAATCTCTCACAGGTAGACATCCTGCGCAGAATTGCCAGACTGGAACAGGAAGTCTTCAATAAAAAGTAGTTAATTGACCAGGCAGTTGCTGCGGATGTTCATCCGTAGAGGAAAGTCCATGCTCACACTGTCTGTGATGACAGTAACGTTTGTGTCGGTATAATAAATAAAGCCGAGCGTAGACGGCGGCATCAACTCCTAAAGGAAACCATGGACGAGATGCCCTAAGGTGCCACAGTGACGTAGCCTGCAGGGAAACCTGCAGGGTGGAACGAGGTAAACCCCGCAAGTGAGAAACCCAAATTTGGTAGGGGAATCCGAAGTCTCAAAATAAGAAGAGATCAGGGACGGCTTAGCCGTAGATAAATAGCTGCCCGTGACAGAACATGGCTTACAGGTCAATTCATAAACAGCATAGAAATATGCTGTTTTTTCTTTTTTTCTGCATACTTGAAACATATTCAAGTATGTGATAAAATAGCATTGTGTAATGATGCTAAACCTTTTCTTAATATGTTATAATTTAAGAAATGTGAGAGGGGACGGTCATTTATGAATTTACCGAACAGGCTATCAATACTCAGAGTTGTACTCATCCCGATAATCGTGATCATATGGATATTCCCATATGCACAGATGGGAATCACGTTACCGGTTTACCACATTGGCTTCGTTTCACTGCCATTAGTCAACATCATTGTTGTCTCACTGTTTGCCTTTGCATCATTTACGGATTTCCTGGATGGTTATCTGGCAAGAAAGAACAACCAGGTAACTACATTCGGAAAGTTCATTGACCCAATCGCAGACAAGTGTCTTACAACTACGATGTTCATCATGCTGGCAGTTAACGGAACGATTCCGGTAATTCCTGTCATCATCATGATATGGAGAGACATAATCGTCGATGGAGCCCGAATGATGGCTTCAGGCAAGGGAGTAGTAATGAGCGCTGGAATCCTTGGCAAGATCAAGACCGTTGCCCAGATGTTCTGCATCATCCTCACAATGATCAACAACATTCCGTTTGAACAGCTAGGCTTACCGATGTGTGACATCCTGTTATGGTTCTCAACGATCATCAGTGTCATCGGAGGCATTGATTATTACAATCAGGCAAAGGAATTCATCTGGGAGAGCAAGTAATGAAGGAACTATATGAATTACTGCTGGCCAAAAATTATACGATAGCCAGCAGCGAAAGCCTTACAGGCGGTCTGTTTACGGCAAGAATGACCGAGGTACCGCATGTTTCCCAGGTACTTAAAGGTGGCATATGTTCATACTGGAACGAGATAAAGGAAAACGTCGTAGGCGTAAAAAGGGAAACGATTGACAGCGTAGGTGTTGTCAGCAAGGAAACTGCATATGAAATGGCCTTGAACGTTCAGAAGAAGTTCAATGTCAACGTAGCTGTTTCATTTACCGGAAATGCCGGTCCATCAACCATGGAAGACAAGCCGGCCGGACTGGTATACACATGCATCATAATCAATGATGAAGTTCATCATTACTGCGACCTGATCGACATGCCGCGTAATGAATTAAGAGAAGAGATCATCAGAAGAACAGTAGAAAGACTTAAACAGTATCTCAGGTAGAACTGTTACGGATAACAATAGTTTAGCAGGAGGACATTCAAATGGCTGAGAAGAGCAATGATACAGGCAAGATCCTGGATGAGACGATAAAGGAAATAGAGAAACAGTACGGCAAGGGCTCAATCATGAGACTTGGCGACGCTGCTGCCCTGGAAGTAGATGCCATTCCGACAGGCTCATTACTGTTGGACAGAGCAATTGGCATTGGCGGATATCCAAGAGGCCGTATCATCGAAATATACGGTCCGGAGAGCAGTGGTAAGACGACACTGGCCTTACACGCTGTAGCTGAAGTACAGAAGAGCGGCGGCAAGGCAGCATTCATCGATGCTGAAAATGCCATTGATCCCGTATATGCCAAGAGCCTTGGCGTAAACATTGATGAACTGATCCTGTCTCAGCCGGACAGCGGTGAACAGGCTCTGGAGATTTCCGAACTGCTCATCAACAGCGGTGCCATTGACATCATCGTCGTTGACTCAGTAGCTGCACTGGTTCCTCAGCAGGAACTGGACGGCGTCATCGGAGACAATACGATCGGCTTGAGAGCCAGATTAATGTCCAGGGCATTGGGCAGACTTTCAAGAGCCATCAACCGTTCAAGATGTACCGTGATCTTCATCAACCAGATCAGACAGAAGATCGGCGTTGTCTACGGTAACCCGGAAACAACCACCGGCGGTCTGGCTCTGAAGTTCTACGCTTCTCTGAGAATTGAAATCAGAAAGGGCGAAGCCATCAAGCAGGGAACTGAGATCATCGGTAACAAGACCAACATCAAGATCGTCAAGAACAAGGTTGCTCCTCCATTCAAGAGCTGTCAGGTAGAGATCAGATACGGTGAGGGTATCTCCCGTTTAAGCGAAATCATTGATCTGGCAGTAGACTACGGTTTGCTGGAAAAGTCAGGAACATGGTTCTCATATCAGGGCGAGAAGCTCGGACAGGGAAAGGAAAACGTCAGAGGATTCCTGAACGAACATCCTGAAATAGTAGATGAACTTGAGATGAGAATCAGAACTGAGATGAATAAGAAGGATGAATAAACAGCTGGGCAGATGCTCAGCTTTTCCTTATGGATACTCATGGGGGTCAGAGAAGAAAATGAATCAAAGGGAGATCAACCGGAATTCCTACGAAGAAACAGCTGGACAATGGGCTGAGTACCGCAGGAATACGGTAACAGGAAAATGCATTATTGAATTTGAAAGTATGCTGAAAAGACATTCAGCAGTTCTTGACGTGGGATGCGGTACCGGTTATCCGATAGCTGCTTATTTCTCATTCAGGGGACATAAGGTCACAGGATTGGACATTTCCGATTCCATGATCGCTGAAGCAAAGGCACTTGATCTGCCGGATGCTGATTTCATTGTCAGTGACATGATGGATTATCAGCCTGACCATGAGTTTGATGCCGTGATAGCCTTTGACAGCCTCTGGTACGTAGAAGAGGAGAGACAGGAAGAACTGTTTCACAGACTTGCAGGCTGTCTTAAGGAAGGCGGATATCTTCTGTTTACTCACGGACTTAGGAAAGGTACCGTTAACGGAGAAATGTTTTCCAGTCAGTTCATATACAGCAGCCCTGGCAGGGAAGCATTGAAAGAGATTCTTCACAAGGCAAACCTGACCGTACTCCAATGGCATGAGAATTATGCCGAAGAGTCAATAGGAGATCGTGAATTACTGGCTATTTGTAGCAAAAACGGGATATAAAAGGTAAATTAACGCTTTTTTTACTGAAACAAAATGAAAATATGCTATATGGATATTTGTGAAAAATATGGTAGAATGTTAATGGTGTTTTTTGGAATACTAGATTTGGAGGTTATTTATGGATAGACATATTATAGACCTCATTTTATACTGTTCTGTTGGAATAATCATTGGAGTACTGATCATGACAGTGCTCTCCAAGATGGGTTTGAACAAAAATCAACAAAAGGCAGAGTTAATTATAAAGGAAGCAAACATCGAAGCAGAGAATGTCAAGAGACAGGCTGTTTTAGATGGTAAAAATGCGGCATATGATTTAAAACTGCAAGCTGAGAAGGAAATAAAGAAGCATCGTCAGGAAGTGACAGATCTTGAAAACAAGCTGTTAAGAAGAGACGATTCCCTCAATTTCCGTGAAGAAAAGATTCAGAATCGCGAGAAACAGCTGGAAGACCGCGAAGAATCAATTAAAACCAGAACTTCAGAATTAGATAGAATGAGAAACGACTTACAGAAGAAGATCGACATACAGGTCACTGAACTGGAAAGAGTCGCTAACCTTTCTGCTGCTGACGCAAAGGCAGAACTGTTCGCAATCGTTGAACAGCAGACAGCCAATGAGGTGGCAGCCTACATGAAGGAGAAGGAAGACGAGGCCAAGTCAAACGCATCTGAACTGGCTAGAAACATCATCGGCATTGCCATCCAGAGATATGCTCAGGAAGAGACAATTGACCGTACCGTTTCCGTTGTCGGACTGCCTTCAGAAGAAATGAAGGGCAGGATCATTGGCCGTGAAGGCCGTAACATCAGAGCAATCGAGCAGGCAACCGGCGTTGACCTGATCATTGATGATACGCCTGAGACAATTACCATTTCCTGCTTCAATCCAATCAGAAGAGAAATTGCCAGACAGACTCTGGAATACCTGATCAAGGATGGAAGAATCCAGCCTGGCAGGATCGAGGAAGTCGTAAACAAGAAGACCCGTGAACTGGATGAGGTCATCCAGAAGGCCGGTGAAAATGCTGTATTCTCATTAGGCTTAGGCAAGATGGACAGAGAACTTGTCAAGCTCATCGGTACATTGAAGTATCGTTACAGCTATGGACAGAACGTATTGCAGCATTCTCTGGAAGTTGCTCATCTGGCAGGCATCATGGCAGCTGAACTGCACATGAATCAGAACCTGGCCAAGAGAGCCGGCTTACTGCATGACATCGGCAAGGCCATCGACTTTGAACAGGAAGGTTCACACGTTGAACTCGGTGTCAAGGTCTGCAAGAAGCACGGTGAAAACGAGATCGTTCTCAACTCCATCGCTTCACACCATGGCGACACCGAAGCTACCAGCGTAATCGCTAATCTGGTCGCTGCCGCTGATGCCTTATCAGCTGCCAGACCGGGCGCAAGATATGAATCTCTGGAAAACTATGTCAACAGACTTGAAGAACTCGAAAAGATCGCCAATGGCTTTGAAG
>ONPK01000128.1 GCA_900319675.1 uncultured Bacillota bacterium | reverse complement strand
GATGTCAACGCCGGCATATTTCAATGATGTAAGATACAGCGGCTCTCTGATGCCGTAGTCTCTTAACAATGAGCTCTTAAGCATATCCTGAGGCTTCATGTCGGCAATGATTACGCCTTCATCCATAAGGATGATCCTGTCAACTCTTTCCCACATTACGTCTTCAATTCTGTGCTCAATGATCAGAACCGTTGTATCGGTATCGTTCTTTATCTTTTCAATGAGCTCAATGGCGCTCTTTCCCGTAGCCGGGTCAAGGTTGGCCAGAGGTTCGTCAAACAGCAGTATCTTGACCTTATCAACAAGAACACCGGCCATGGAAACACGCTGTTTCTGCCCGCCTGAAAGATCGAACGGAGCCTTTTCCAGATGATCCTGAATGTTTACGGTCTGAGCTGCCAGGAATGTCTGCTTTATGAGTTCTGCCTGTTCAACGCAGTCATTCTCCAGGGCAAAGGCAATGTCTTCAGCCACGGTAAGTCCGACAAACTGTCTGTCCGGATCCTGCAAAACGGTTCCTACTCTGGTAGACAGTTCGAATATTGAAGAATTCTTCGTTTCAATGCCGTCCACTACCAGAGATCCTTCTATCTTTCCGTTGAAGGAAAAAGGAATCAGACCGTTGATGCAGTTGCCAAGCGTGCTCTTACCGGAACCGCTGGCACCACATACCAGGATCTTTTCACCCGGATAGATGTCCAGATTAATGTTCTTCAGCGTCGGCTGCTTCTGGGCATTGTACTGAAAGCTGAAGTTTCTGAAACTTATAATTGGTTTTCTGTCCATAGTTTCCACCCTCATAAACAAAAAAAGGCATTATCACCCCATCTGCCCAAACAGAGCTGTGATAAGCCTTGATATGATAAACTTATTCCTTATCCAGTGAACCGGACTTGGCGATCGTCTTTGAATATCCGAACAGAATGAGTCCGCCGACGATCATGGCACATGCAAAATCAGCAACAGCTGCGACCATTAACTGTGCGAATACCAGGCTGAATGGTTCCTTGTAGATCAGAACGTCGCCTACTGCAGCGATGATCGGCCAGGCAACGATGTTGGCAATTAAGTTGGCAACTGCATAAGTGATGATCTCTGATTTGCCGAAATTGCCGTCATAGATGTTGATCTTCTTGGCAAACAGGCCAACGATGAGACCATATACGCATGTACCGAATGCCCATGACCACCAGACGCTGCCCCATGTCAGGTCAGTAAGAATGTGTCCGATGAATCCTGAAAGAGCACCGACAACCGGTCCGAACAGAACGGCGAATACTGCCTGAATGCCGTACTGCAAGGCAATGTTTGTGTTTGGAATTCCGCTTGGAATGGCTACGAAACGGGCCAGAACAAAGAATAATGCGGCGCCGATACCAGTAGCTACTACCTTTTTAACTGAATCGTTTTTCATATTTTTCATCTCCCTTAACGCATTTTATATTACCACTTATGAACCGCTAATTCAACAAAGTGAATTCAAATAAAAAATGAGAGGATTACCTCTCATTTACGGTTACGTTTACTTCACAGGTGTACGGCAGCTGTATCATTTCAACACCGGCTGCTGACAGCATCTTCTTGCTGGCTCTGACACCTTCGGTCTCAGCGTACTTGTCTGATTCGTAGTAGATCTTCTTTATTCCTGACTGAATGATGGCCTTGGCGCACTCATTGCACGGGAATAATGAGACATACAGCGTACATCCGCTTACGCTTCTCGGTGAGTTCAGTATTGCATTCAGTTCAGCATGAACAACATAGGCATACTTTGTGGTAAGGAAGCCCCCTTCTCTTTCCCAGGGGAACTCATCGTCATTGCAGTTACGCGGCATGCCGTTATAACCTATGGAGACGATGCGGTGCATGTCATCAACGATAACCGCACCAACATTAGTGTTAGGGTCCTTTGATCTTTCGGCACTCAGATGTGCAAGTGCCATGAAGTAAGTATTCCAGTCTAATACGTTCTGACGCTTCATGCTAATACCTCCCATAGTAAGCAGTTACTTTATCAATCAGATTGCGGGACAGTGAATCAAGTCCCAGTTTATCAAGTATCTTGGCAACTTCCATGTCTGTTCCCAGATAAATCTTATCAAGGTAGAAGTGTTTATATCCCATGTAACCCATGGCGATGACTGCCAGTACGGCACATACTGCGAAGTTGATCTTCAGGCTCTTATCAGTATCCTTGTCAAGCATGAAGGTCATGAACAGGCCTGCCACAAACCCGCCCAGATGAGCAAGCAGTGATACGTTTGGCAGGAAACTGATGAGAATGTTCATGTAGATGTTGCTGAATATGCTTCTTCTTAACGCCGGGATCCTGAAGTATCCTCCCTGCCAGAAGATCACCATCATGCTGGCAAACAGTCCATATATGCCGCCTGATAATCCCAGGGCAACCTGATTGCCGTCACCGATGAACACGCAGATGTTTCCGAAGATGATGCTTACGATCATTATGGCCATCGTCTTAACAAAACCATACTTGTCTTCAACGATCTTGCTGACACTGTAGAGTGCCATGATGTTGCACCAGATGTGGAAGAAACTGCCATGGCTGAACCCGGCGGTCAGAAATCTCCAGTAGTCTGAGAAGATGATAACAAATGCCTTGTAATAGCTTCCCAGGAAAATCGATGCACTGACTGAAGAAACTTCAAAGTACTTTGATATCAGGAAATTGGCTATGTAGATGACAATGGAGATGACGCTGGCAATGATGAATGTCCTGGACATGCTTTCAGCAGCTTCTCTCTTCGCTCTCTTTCTTGGCGTATTGTTCTTCATCGCATAGTCACTGATCTGCTTTTCAAGTCTCGACTGCTCCTCTTCAGGATCGTTTACGTCAAATACGACCATGTTCAGATCAGGGAATGTCCTTAATACGTCATCCGGAAGCGGTCCTCCCGGATATACTGCGATGCTGGTAATCTCGGAATTGTCAATGTAAGTTCCAAGGAGATGATGTTGTTGATGGCACCGGTGACGGCACCGAGAAGCAGCCTGCTGACGGATGATGTCGATCCTGGAATTGTTCATTGCCTGAGTGTTCTGGGTTATGTGAATGATGGTATAGGTGGCATTGGGATTGGCCAGCCAGGTATCATTCTCCTGTGGTACGTTGGAATTGGCCGCAATGAATCTTACCTGTGTATAACCCTTATGCGTGATGAAATATCTCATCAGCTGCAGTTCCCAGATTTTCTTCTGATCGGTCATTGATCATTCCCCTCCCGCAGCTTCTCGAGGTATTCTTCGAAATCTGCCGGTCTCGGGCAGGTTATCGTCATTCTCTGATTTGTAGTAGGATGGATGAAGGTCAGTTCAAAGGCATGCAGCAGCTGTCCGTTGCCCTTCATTCTTCTCGGTGCATACTTCGGATCATTGACGACCGGATGGCCGATGTATTCCATGTGCACTCTGATCTGATGGGTACGTCCTGTCAGCAGATGGCACTCAATGAGAGTATGCTTTTTGAATCTCTCTCTTACGTAGAATCTGGTTATGGCATCCTTGCCGTTCTTATCGGTGACAGCCATCTTCTGGCGGTCCTTGGGATCTCTGCCGATTGGCGCATCGATCGTTCCGTTATCGTGCTGAATGACGCCATGAACAAGCGCATAGTACTTTCTGCTCATGGTCTTGTCAGCCAGCTGTGCTGACAAAGAAAGATGAGCCTTGTCATTCTTGGCCATGATGATCAGACCGGTGGTATCCTTGTCAATTCTGTGAACGACACCGGGTCTGTTTACGCCGTTTATGCCGGAAAGATCCTTGCAGTGATACAGGACGCCATTTACAAGCGTAGGTTCGCTGGTCGTTGCGGTAGGATGTACGATGAGTCCTCTTGGCTTGTTGATGACGATTACGTCTTCATCCTCATAGCGGATATCCAGATCCATTTTTACCGGTTCAACATGATATTCTTCACTGTCAGGTATCTCAACGGTGACATCATCATCCAGACGCAGTTTATAATTGCTCTTTACCGGTTCATCATTGACGCAGATCAGCCCCTCATCAATGAGCTGCTGAATGCGGGTACGTGAAAGCTCGACCTTGCTGAGCAGGGCTTTGTCGATCCTTATACCCTTTAATTCGTCTTCAACCGTAAACTGTATTCTTTCCATTATTTCTCCTTGCTGAAAATGGTCTCTATTACTAACATTGCCACGCCGATCACCAGAAAGCTGTCGGCAACATTGAATACCGGATAGTCATATCCGAAAATGTAGAAATTGAGAAAGTCAACAACATAGCCGTGTACGACTCTGTCGATCATGTTTCCCAGGGCTCCGCCGCATATCAGTATCATTGCGGTTCTCTCAAGCCTTGAAGCGTTTCTGTTTTTGATCAGGTAATAGATTATGCCGCATGACACAATAAGTGCCATGATGGCAAACAGCGTCCCCTGTCCTTCCAGAATGCTCCAGGCAGCTCCGGTATTTCTGGTATAGGTAATGTGGAAAAAGCCGCTGATGATCTCGATGCTCTCATACAGAGCCATCCTGGATTCAACCACGAACTTCGTCAGCTGGTCGATAAGAACTGTAAATATCAATAGGACTATTTCTGACTTTTTCATACAATTACCTGCAAACAATTATATCAAAATAAACTTGTTTATTAAATGGTATTTGCTCTAAGATGATTATATGAATACACTGCAGAAACTGAGCGGACACTTCAACACGATAACGACACATAAGCTGCTGGTCATGAAGCTTTGCTTTAAGATGGGCTTATACTCTCAGGGACTGCTTCACGATAATTCAAAGTACTCACCGGTTGAGTTCATCAGCGGTGTCAGATATTACCAGGGTGACAAGTCCCCCATCGTTGCGGAAATAAGGGACCGCGGCTATTCAGAGGGCTGGCTGCACCACAAGGGTCATAACAAGCATCACTGGCAGTACTGGATAACAGTAAAAAGAGGTCACCTTGAGCCTCTGGAAATGCCCTTGAGATACATCAAGGAAATGACCTGTGACCGCATAGCTGCCTGCATGGTCTATGAAAAGGAAAAGTACACCGATGCCAGTGCCCTGGCCTTTCTTGAAAACAGCGAAGAAAGAAAGCTCATGCCTGAGCATACCTATCAGACACTTAGGAAGTATCTGACCTGGGTCAGGGACATGGGCATAGACAAGGCATTTGAGATGATAAGAAAAGACGATGGCAATTAACCATCGTCTTTGTTTTAGAATTCCATCGTGGCCTTAACGGCTTTCTTCCAGCCGCCGACCAGCTTGCCCTGCTGAGTGATTGACATCTCAGGTTCGAATACCTTGTCGACTTGATACTTTTCTCTTAACTCACCGTATGATGAGAACAGTCCGATTGCCAGTCCTGCCAGCATGCAGGCACCCAAGGCCGTCGTCTCAAAGTTGACAGGTCTGATGATCCTTGTCTGCAGTATGTCAGACTGGAACTGCATCAGGTAGTTATTGCGGCAGGCACCGCCGTCTACCTGCAGGCTCTTTAATCTCATTCCGGTATCATCGATAAGAGCTTCAATTACGTCGTATGTCTGATATGCAAGTGATTCCAGCGTAGCTCTTACCAGATGCTCATTTGTAGTTCCTCTGGTCAGTCCGAAGATGGCACCCTTGACATTCTGATTCCAGTATGGGGCACCTAAGCCTGTAAATGCCGGTACGACGTATACTCCAGCTGAATCAGAAACATTATTGGCTAAAGCCTCACTTTCAGCGGCTGTTTTGATTATCTTGAGACCATCTCTAAGCCATTGGATAGCTGCTCCGGCAACGAAAACTGAGCCCTCAAGAACGTATTTAACGTCATTGCCGATCTTCCAGCCGACTGTTGATACAAGTCCGGTATGTGTTCTTGCACTGACCGGCATCATAACAGGTCTGACCAAACAGAGCCGCCTGCTGGTCACCTATGACTGAAGCTATAGGAGTCTTACATCCAAGTAAATCAGTATAGCCGTAGATGTGTGAAGAATCATTGATTTCCGGTAACATGTTGGCCGGAATGTTCCAGATGTTGAGCAGATCTTCATCCCATGCCAGAGAGTCGATGTCCATCAGCATGGTTCTGGAAGCGTTTGATACATCGGTAATGTGCTTTTCACCATTGGTCAGCTTGTATACCAGCCAGCTGTCAACGGTACCGAACAGCAATTCGCCGTTGTCTGCCAGTAACTGTCCATGATCAATGGCATCCAGGATCCAGCGGATCTTGCTGGCACTGAAGTACGGGTCGATGGTAAGACCTGTCTTCTCCTGTACCAGAGTGCTGTAACCCTGTCTGATGACCTTTTCACAGAGGTCATTTGTCTGTCTTGACTGCCATACCAGAGCATTGTATACCGGCATGCCTGTCTTCTTGTTCCAGACGATGGTCGTTTCACGCTGGTTTGTAATGCCTATTGCCTTGATGTCGGTATTCTTAAGGCCGGAATCCTCCAGAGCCTTGCGGCAGGCATACTTTACGCTTTCCCAAATGGCTTCCGCATCCATTTCGACCCATCCTGGATGCGGGAAAAAGTTAGGAATCTCCTGCTGAGCAATGGTAACGATGTTAAGGTCCTCGTCAAAAATGATTGCTCTGGAACTGGTGGTTCCCTGGTCAATTGATAAGATGTAAGACTTCATATATTATCCTCTCGTTTTTCTTAATTATAACATCTGTGTGCAAACTTGAGGAAAAATTCTGTTAATGCTATCATAGTTTTAGGTGGTAAATATGAAGAAAACACTATCGTTTTTATTACTGAGCATCATGATGCTGGTAATGTTTGCTCCCGCATTTGCTGATGACTATGAGTCAACGCTTACCGGCACGACCGAAACCCATAATAAGGAAATGGTAATGATCGACGTCCACATCAACGGCAGCGGCATTAATAACATCAAGGGTGATGTTAACTTCTCCAGCAATGACCTGGCCATATTCTCAATTGAAAAGAACGAGGAATTAAGCGACTGGGATCTGGAGTTCAATACATCATCCCCTACCAAGATATCGTTCTCCGGCAGTTCCGCAAGTGACATTAACGGAGATACGGTTCTTTTCACGGTCAAGTTCGTCGTATTCAATGAGAGAACGACATTCACGAACGTTACCACTACCAACGTGCAGTCAGTCATGAGAGTCGTCGAGAAGATAATTACCAATCAGGATCAGATCGATGAAGCTCAGAGAAATAAGGATAATGCCATGACTGAAGAAATGGCTGAAAGCATCGTCATTCCTGATCCGATTTACAGAGAACAGGTCAATGAATACATGCAGAACTTCACTGATGCCAACATCGACATCAACGTAACTGCCAAGCTGTCTGAAAACTGCTATCTCAAGAGCGTTGAAGTCAGAAACGGCACTCTTACCCCTGCCTTCAACAAACTTACGAATTCATACAAGATCGAAGTAACGAAAAAGAACGAACCGGTGGACATTACAGCCCTGGCTGAACTCGACAGTTCGACCGTTGAGATCGGCAAGGAACTCAATGGACAGATCGTCGTCACGGTAATTGCTGAAGATGAATCGGTGAATTCATATGTATTTAAGATTGAAAGAAGCGGCAATAACAATCCAGCCGGTCCGGGCTCTGACACACATGACAATCCAAACAAGCTTAACGGCATGACCATTGCCATACTGGCAGGTCTGGGAGTTATCGCAGCCGGATTCATTGGAATCGGCGGCTATTATGTCTATCAGGGTTCCAGAGACGAATAACAGGAAGACACATTAAAACCCGGATGATCATTCATCCGGGTTTTTTCATGACCTAGAGCTGTTCAATTCTGGCCTTGAGAATTTCCAGGCCTTCAACTTCTGCTTTTTCAAGTTCGCCGGCATCACATGCCCTGGCAATTTTTGGATCAAGCGGCAGTCTGGCAATTACCTCAATGTCATTTTCCTCGGCTATCTTGCTGGTATCACCGAACAGAGAGACTCTGTGTCCGCATTCATCACAGATCACATAACTCATGTTCTCAACGATACCCAGTACCAGGATCTCCATCTGCTCAGCCATTGAGAGTGATTTCTCAACGATGAGTGATACCAGATCCTGCGGTGTGGTAACGATGATAACGCCATCTAGCGGCAATGACTGGAAGATGGTAAGAGGTACGTCACCTGTTCCTGGAGGAAGGTCAACGAACATGTAGTCAACGTCCTTCCAAATCACTTCTGTATAGAACTGCTTGATGATACTTGTGATCAGCGGTGAACGCCATATGATCGCCTGTTTCGGATCGTCAAGCATCAGGTTGGCACTTACCACCTGAATGCCCGTGGATGTGACCTTTGGGATTATTCCCTCATCAGTAGCATAGAGCTTGTCTTCAAGCCCGAAGATCTGCGGGATGCTTGGTCCGGTAACATCGGCATCCAGAATGGCACATCTGTACCCTGCCTTCTGCATTGTAATGGCAGCCAGTGATGTTACCAGTGACTTGCCGACACCACCCTTGCCGCTTACTACGGCAATGATCTTCTTAATGCTGCTCTGTTCCTTTGGCTTCAGCAAAAACTGAGCCTTGAATTGTTCCTTTGCTGACATGCTATACCTCATTTTCTTCTAAAGGCAGTCTGAACCAGAAGTCTGATCCTTTGCTGACCTCACTTTCGACACCGTATTCCGCCTTGTGCAGATCAAGTATCGTTCTTACTATTGACAGACCCAGTCCGCTTCCCGTTTCCGGTCTGACGTGAGTCTTGTCTACCTTGTAGTATCTCTGCCATATTAACGGCAGTTCATCTTTCGGTATGCCCTCACCGTGATCAATGATGTCAAATCTCATCATTCCATCATTGACGGCTGCCCTGAGTATCACCGTTTTGTCTTCACCCGCATGGGTGATGGCATTATTGATCAGGTTATAGAGAACCTGTTCCAGTCTCTGCTTGTCTGCCCTGATGTAGTAATCCTTATCCTCGGCATCAAGTATCAGCTTATAGCCGTTTGTTTCCAGGAACCTGCTGTAGGTATTCTGAACAGAAACCAGCATGTCCATCACATTTATGGATGTAGGTGCAAGTTCAATGTTGCCTGACTGCAGTTTGGAAATGTCGAGCATGTTATTAACCAGAGACGTCAGTCTTTCAGCTTCATCGATGATGACCTGAATGTTTTCTCTGTTGTTTTCACCCGGAATGTCTCTGATCAGTTCTCCATAACCGGAGATCATGGTCAGAGGAGTACGCAGGTCATGTGATACGTTGGCAATCAGATCCTTTGTCATCTGATCTGCCTTCTTTAACTGCGTTACGGTGTCATTGAGAGAATCGCTCAACTGTTCGATTTCCCTGTATCCCTTGCCGTCAAAGGTAACGTCCAGGTTTCCGGTCGACATTATCCTTGTCTTTTCATTCAGCTGTTCAATCGGTTTTGAGATGATCCTTGATGACGCCGTTGAAAGTATGGCGGCAACGATTACAAGTCCGATTGAAATGATTATGAGCTGTACCCTGATGGCAGATACGGTTGAATCTACCGGTAACAGGTCACCGATTATGACGACAAACACCTCATCGCCATTGTAATCTACCGCTGAGGCTCCATAGGCTATCAGATTGGGATCATTGTTATCCTTCTCAGAATACGATACGGTACTGTTTAGCCCTTTTTCGCCTCTGGTTGAAACGTACAGGGTCTTGCTGGTACTGTTGAGAAGATTGTCCGTCAGTTCAGCGATCCTGTACTGGAAGTTTCTGCCCATCAGATTCATCATGTTGTTTTCAGCCGCTACGAGATAGCGGTCCTGTTCAACGTTGTAGATGACAACCGATATGTTATTGCCTCTGAAGGCATCGGTCATTGAGTTATTCAATAGCCTGCGACGCAGGTTAGTTTCCTTATTTTCAGGCTTCAAAGCGGTAACCTACCCCTCTTACGGTGACGATGAATTTCTGATATACACCGAGTGACTTTCTTAACAGCTTGATGTGAGTATCAAGTGTACGGTCATCTCCATAGTAGTCATAACCCCATACCTCCGTAAGCAGTTTCTCCCTGCTTAAGGCAATGTTGCGGTTTCTGGAGAGATAGAACAGAAGTTCATACTCCTTCGGAGACATGTCTACTCTCTTACCGTCAACGGTAACGATCCTGGCCGTATAGTCGATGCTTAAGCCTTCATAGGTCACAACGTCATTTGCCTCAACTGCACCTGTGCTGCTTCTTCTGTTAAGAATGGCCTGTATCCTCATCATCAGTTCCTTGACGGAGAACGGCTTGACGACATAGTCATCAACTCCTACCTCAAAGCCATGGATTCTGTCATATTCCTCACCTCTGGCTGACAGCATGATGACAGGGGTTGCCTTCATTTTGCGTATGGCCTTGACCGCACTGAATCCGTCCAGATCCGGCATCATGACATCCATGACAATCAGGTCATAGTCGTTCTGTTCAGCCATCCTGACCGCTGTAAAGCCGTCAGAAGCCTCATCCACTTCGTGTCCCTCAAATACGGCATATTTTCTGATCAGTTCCCTGATCTTTACTTCATCGTCAACAATCAAAAGTCTTGCCATCTTATTCACCTCACAGTAATCTTACACATTAAAAGTGAAGATTAGCTGAATATTGCGTACACTTATGCTGAATTATCCTTTTAAGCCATCAGCCTGACGCTGCATGTTTTCAATGACAACGTCATGAATGTCTCCGAGGGATGCACAGTATTCCAGTACTTCCCATGGCTTGTTTGTATGGAAATGGATCTTGATCAGATCTTCGTCGCCTACGGCCAGAAGGCTGTCGCCTTCAAAGTGCTCAACGATGTAATCAAAGATCTCATCTTCATCAAGATCATGTCCGGCAATCAGTAACTGCGTATCAAACTTGAATTCCAACATAAACTACTTCCTTTCGTCAATATAATGTCTCGTAGCTCTCGGCATGATCCTGGAAGCTACTTCATGACCGATCGAACCTGCCCATTCAGATACCTGTTCCATGGT
>ONPK01000163.1 GCA_900319675.1 uncultured Bacillota bacterium | reverse complement strand
TGGTTCTTCGCCTCACTGTAACGGAATGAGCCGCCTAATCCCAGGATCCTGATGCCCTGGTATACGACCAGATCATCATCTATGCAGGTACAGCCTCCCGGAGGCTTTGTCTCGTAAATGTCATCATGATTGCCGTGTACGTAGAACAGCGGCCTGTTGCTCATCGTAACGATGAACTCCAGATATTCCGGATGCAGATCCCCTGCCGATATTATGAAGTCGGTATTCTTGAGAAAATCCTTGGCCATCGGTGAATAGAGAATCGAATCTTCCTGATCGGAAATACACTCAATGGTGTAGAATCCCCTTCCGTGCATCAGTCTGACTCTGTTTTCACTAATGACCTTATCCATCAGTTTATCATCCATCTGAGTCAGATAGTCATATGTATACATTTCCAGCAATGCGACCAGACAGTCAGCGTAATTGCCTTCGATCTTCTGCTTCCTTAATTCATTGCACAGTCGGCCATAGAAACCGACAAGCGAGATCCTTTCGGCTCTGGTCCACACGTGATCTTCAGCCATTCCCATGTACTTCAGCAGTTTCTTATAGTATCCCAGATGGGAGAACTGTATTGAATACAGCCTTGTCAGTTCATAGAAGTCCAGAAATTCATAATAGAGCTTGACTTCCTTTTTGCTGCTTTTTGGAGGTACCAGCCTCTTGACGTTCAGACTGATGAATACGGCGCCGTAGGACTTGAGCACACTTACCCTCTTGTTGCCTTCACCGACATAGAACTTTCCCATGTACTCATAGGCTTCCGGTGATTCACTGATTCCGGTATCGGACAGATGATATTCGCAGACCTTTTTCCACTTGGCCGCAAATTCACTTCTTTCCTCCATCAAGGGCATGAAGTTGTACGCAAAGGAAAACTGTCTCATTGATGTCCTGGTACCAACAATGAGATCCGCGGGGACCTCGATCTCGCCAAGACTCTCAATGGAACAGGATGCTTCATTTACAAGTTCATCCAGTGAAGGCAGAGTTACTCTCTCACCACGCAGTCTGCGCCAGAAGGACTCTCTTCTGGCCAGTTTTCTGGCGTACTGATACTGTTCTGCTGCCTCAATGCTTAAGTTAGCGCTCATTCTTGACCTCTTAAACTGCTATGATATTCTTCCATAAAAACATGCAGCCTGCCGGATCAGCGGCTTTCTTGGCCGTCATTTCTTCCTGTCATGACTGCATGGTTTTTCATATGTTTTTTTACATTTCCTCCGGTGCTTCTACGCCCAGGAGGAATAATGCGTTCTTCATGGTAATGGCTGCGGCCTTCAGAAGTGCGAGTCTCTGCTTCTTAAGCTCTTCTGTCTCAGCAGAGAGGATCTTGCATGATGCATAGAAGGCGTGTATGTACTGAGCAAGCTTCTGAACGTAGTTGCAGATCTTGTTCGGAGCTCTGGTTACGGCGGCGTCAGCTACCGTTGCCGGGAAATCGGTGATCAGCTTGAGCAGATCGACTTCCTGCTCAGTTGTCAGCTGATCATAAACATCCAGCTGTTTTACTTCTCCGGCGGACTTCAAGACCTTGCTGCTGCGGGCATGAGCATACTGTGCATAGAACACAGGGTTCTCATTGGTACGCTTTCTGGCAATGCCAAGATCAAAGTCCAGATGGGTATCCAGGGCCTTAGCCAGGAAGAAGTAACGGGCGCTGTCGACGCCGATGTCGTCACACAGTTCCCTTATCGTTACGGCATTACCCGTACGCTTGCTCATCTTGACTTCCCTGCCGTTTTCAACCAGACGAACCATCTGGATGATGTCAACGATCAGAGTTCCCTTCGGATAGCCAAGAGCCGTCAGGGCAGCCTGCATTCTGGCAATGTAGCCGTGGTGGTCTGCACCCCACAGGTTGACCAGTTTTTCATAACCGCGCTCGACCTTACCGATGTGGTTGGCAATGTCAGGGGTGAAATAAGTATATGAACCGTCTGTCTTGCGCAGAACTCTGTCCTTGTCGTCACCGTATTCGGTGGTCCTGAGCCATAAGGCTCCTTCTGCCTCATAGACCAGACCCATTTCCTGCATTCTCTCAACGGATCTTTCAATGAGTCCTGAATTTCTGATTTCCTGTTCACTGATCCAGGAATCAAAATCACAGCGGTAGTATTTCAGATCCCTTCTGATACGCTCCAGTTCTCTTCTTTTGCCGTCTTCACGGAAGAAGCGGTAGGCCTCATCGGCAGGAACATGCATCCACTTATCGCCGTATTCTTCCTTAATCTCCCTGGCGATCTCAATGACATCCGGACCGTGGTAGCCGTCATCCGGCAGATTCGGTGTCTCGCCGAACAGCTCACGGTATCTTTCCATCAATGAAATGCCGAGATTGTCTATCTGATTGCCGGCGTCGTTGATGTAGTATTCACGCAGGCAGTTATATCCTGATGCCAGTAACAGACGGCACAGGCTGTCTCCCCATACTGCTCCTCTGGCATGACCCAGATGCAATGGACCTGTAGGGTTGGCAGAAACGTACTCAACAAGAATGTTGACACCCTTTCCTGCCTCATTCTTACCGTAATCATCGCCCTGTGCCAATACTTCATTGATGACATTGGCAAGAACGTCCTTTCTGATCTGGAAGTTGATGAATCCCGGACCGGCTATTTCAATTCCCTCGATCTCAGGCATCTTTTCCAGCATGTCATCCTTTATTTCCTGACCGATCTCTCTGGGGCTGCGTCTTAATAACTTGGTAAGTCTCATGGCCAGATTCGTGGCATAATTGCCCTTGCTGCTGTCCT
>ONPK01000167.1 GCA_900319675.1 uncultured Bacillota bacterium | reverse complement strand
AACATTGTTCAGAGTGCAGACGCATCTGAACTGTTCATTGTTTCTGACCCTGATGGTCAGTTTTCTTTCCTTACAGCCCTCACTGGCTGCCTTTACATATTCGTATTCCCTGCTCTTTCTCTTGAATGACGCAGCGATCCTTTCCTGTAACAGTCTGCAGGCCTCATTCTTCAGATAGTTAAGTGATGACTTGTTCAGGTATACGTCATCATCTCTTTCAACTTCAAGCTTATCCAGTTCAAAGATGGTATTACCCATCCTGGATATCTGTGATGTGACGAGTTCATCGGTAAGTGGCTGTCTTACTGATTCCTCAACGACATCACCGCTTACTGAGACACTGATCTGACCGCACTTCAGTACCAGTGATGCCTCATGATTCTTATAAAGTCTGATGGTCCCCTCGACCTTTCTTCTGCGTCTGGTAGCGGCAAATGTGGTATCGAGATAATCATTCAGTTTCTTGTTAAAGGTCTGGTAGACGGCCTGTTTTGGCGCTATGCGGCCTTTTATCTTGAGAGTAATGTCAGTTCCTGCTGAGTATTCCTTATTGATGTAGCAGCCTGTTCCCTCCTCGTCATTGCTCCAGATCTCAATGCCGTCACCGGGGTACAGCTTTCTTTCCAGTCTGACGGTTGCCAGCTGTTTTCTGTTATCGTAATTCAGCACCCTGCCGATCAGTACACCCCAGCTCTTGGGATGCTGACGGCACATCATTGAGACTCCTGAATGAGTCTTAAGGTAACCGGCTGAGAAGCCTCCGCGGTTAAACAGCTGCTTCAGGATATCCCTGTCAGCTTCATCAACCTGATACTTTCCCTTATTCTCATAGTACATGTCTAAGTACTTACGGTATATTGCGGTGACACCGGCAACGTATTCCGGACTCTTCATTCTGCCTTCGATCTTTAACGAGGCAACTCCCGTTTCCAGTAATTCAGGCAAAAGATCCAATGTGCAGATGTCCTTGGTTGATAACAGTCTTCCTTCGGCTATCTTCTTATTCTCCTGATAAAGCTGGTATGGCAAACGGCAGTTCTGCGTACACTTGCCGCGGTTGCCGCTCCTGTTGCCCAGCATGGAGCTCATCAGACACTGCCCGCTGTAGCTTACGCACAGAGCACCATGGATGAATGTCTCAATTCTCATTGAGGTGTTATCACAGATCTCCTTTATTTCCTCTAAGGACAGTTCACGGCTCAGTACCGCCGTGCTAGCTCCCATTTCCTCGTAAAATCTTATGTCCTGCAGAGAATTGGTGGTAAGCTGGGTTGATACATGCACAGGGAAATCAGGCCAGTACTTTCTGACCATGGTTATGGCGCCCATGTCCTGCATTATAAGTCCGTCAACGCCCATGACATAGAGTTCATCGATGAACTTCAATAGTTCCGGATACTCCTCATCCTTGTACAGAGTATTAACGGTAACGTATACCTTTACACCGTACCCGTGGCAGTAGTCACAGACCTTCTCCAGTTCCTCATTGTCAAAATTGGCCGCATAGGCACGCGCATTAAAAAGCTGCCCACCGAGATAAACGGCATCAGCACCATTGCTGACGGCAGCCTTAACACATTCAAAATTGCCGCTTGGGGCCAGTAATTCCGCTCTTTTCATTCCTTGAATTTAACTCCGATTATTCCTGCCAGCTGAATTGACTGCATCGGTTCAATGATCATTCCCCTGATTGAATCAGAATCAGCCGCAATGTCTTCAATGTCACAGCTGGAGATGTCAATGTCTCTGAAGCTGGACTGATATATTTCACACTCTCTTAAACTGGTCTTTAATAATTCAACTTCCTTCAGATCTGTATTAAGGAAGGACACTTTTGAAAGATCACAGTTATCAAACATCACCTTCTGCAATGAAGCACCTGCCAGATTGATGTATCTGGCCAGGCAGTGGTCAAAGCGCACGTTCTTTAATCCGGAAGATATGAAGGTCGTACCCATCAGCTTGCAGTTTATGAATTCCACTCTCTGTAACAGATGATCATCAAATACCTTGTTTGACAGATCACAGTTCTCAAATACCGTATCCAGTACGTCAACGCCCTCGATCTCTACATTGGCGCAGTGCACATACAGATCTGCACGACGGATATCCTTTAGAAGCTCCTTCTGTGTGTAAAACCGCATGATTGGCGGGTTGGGCAGAGTCTGCCCAAAAGACCGGTATTGATCCTCCAGAGGTCCCTTCCCGGCCAGGATCAACCGGATATCATCGGCATGGCGGCAGGCGCGAACGGCCTTCATTAACGTCATCTGATCTTTTTCATTGGAATACCGACCCACGCTGATGATGGTGAAGCGGTCATTTCGTTCGGTACGGGGATGCTCCGCGATGATTTCCGACGGTATGCCGTTGGATATGACGCACAGCTTTGAGCGATACCCGCATTTCGCCAGCCGTTCTTTCACCTTCTCCGTGGGGCACTGGATGGCGCTGCAATATTGAAATACGCCCCACCGGAACACATTCATGATATTACGGTTGGAGAGGGGAAAATCAAAGATCGGCACGGAAGCCGTCATGTTTTCCGGATACAGATGGAAGGTGCCCG
>ONPK01000022.1 GCA_900319675.1 uncultured Bacillota bacterium | reverse complement strand
TCAGACTTGCTCATCTTCTTTGCAGGATCTGATAATGACATGATCCTTGCTCCAACCTTGGCGACCAGCGGTTCAGGAACTACGAACGTTTCTGAATATCTGTTGTTGAATCTCTGAGCCAGATCTCTGGTCAGCTCAACGTGCTGTTTCTGGTCCTCACCAACAGGTACGTAGTCTGCGTCATATAGCAGGATGTCAGCTGCCATCAGAGGAGGGTAGACAAACAGACCGGCCGTGATGTTTTCATCCCTGGCGTTCTGAGTCTTTTCCTTGAACTGAGTCATGCGGCTTAACTCTCCCATGTAGCTCATGCAGGTCATCAGCCAACCGAGCTGAGCGTGTTCATAGACATCTGACTGTAAGAAAATCGTACACTTTTCCGGATCAAGTCCGCATGCCAGGTATAAAGCTATGGCATCCTTGAGGTTCTTTCTTAATTCCTTGGGATCCTGGTAAACAGTTACACAGTGCAGATTCGCAATGAAAACATACAGTTCATAATCGTCCTGATACTTTACAAAGTTTCTTAATGCACCAATGTAGTTACCTAATGTAAGCTCACCTGTAGGCTTGATTCCGCTCACCATTCGTTTCATGCTGATAGCCTCCTTCAAACAAATAAAAAAACGCCCCTTTGGGACGCTGTAAACGTGGTACCACCCAAATTATCTTCAAATGAAGATCACTCTAAGAGATAACGGTTCAACCGGCTTTCGCTACTGATGATGGCCCATTTCGACATTCTGCTTGGATCAGTTTTGCACCTGCACTGATTCACTATGTACCAGAGGCAGCTGTCTACTATAACATCGTCTTCGTATTTACTGATATTCTAGCACATATTGGACATTTTTCAACTTATAATGGTTTATAATGATTATGGATGTGAGGTAGTAATTATGCATAAGATCGGCAGAGGTTATCCGATAGTATTAGGTCACAGAGGTGCCAGCGGTTATGCACCGGAAAATACCATGAAGTCATTCAAACTGGCTTTAGATATGGACGCTGACGGTGTTGAACTGGATGTACAGATGACTTATGACGGTAAACTGGTAGTCATTCATGATGAACTGATAGACAGAACCAGTAACGGCAAGGGTTGGGTAAAGGATCATACACTGGAAGAACTAAAAGAATTCAACTTTAACAATCACATGGAAGGATATGGATTCTGTGAGATACCGACTCTTGATGAGGTGCTGGAACTTTTCAGAGGCACCGGCAAGCTGATAAACATTGAGATCAAGTCAAACATCATAAACTATCCCGGCATAACAAAGGCAGTAATCGACATGGTCAGAGAACACGACATGCAGGATCATGTCATCTATTCATCATTCAATCATCAGACCTGTCTGGAAGTTGAAGAATATGATCCGGATGCCTACGTAGGATTCCTGTATGAGGATGGTTTCCTGAACGTTCCTGAATACGTCAGGCAGAACCATGGCGATGCACTGCATCCGGCACTGTATTTCCTGCTTGACCCATTATACATGCCAAGAGCCAGAAAGAACGGCCTGGAGGTAAATGTCTGGACCATCAATGAAGAGTATCAGATGGAACTCGGCTGTAAGCTGGGCATTACGACCATCATTACCAATTATCCTGACAGAGCATTAAGGATAGTAGAAAAATATAAGAAGAATTGATCGCTTAAGTCTTGAAAAAAATCTGATTGTTTGATAGTATATTAAGGCACTTAAGTGCTTATGCGCCATTAGCTCAACTGGATAGAGCGTCTGACTACGGATCAGAAGGTTGTGGATTCGATTTCTGCATGGCGCGCCATTTGTATATATAAACCTCATAAATTGAGGTTTTTTTGTTTGTTAAGAAGTGCTATAATACTTTCCATAAGGGAGGGATACTATGTTAGTTATTTATACCTCACCTGGATGTGCTTCATGCCGTAAGGCAAAACAGTGGCTTAAGGATCATGCCATGCCATTTGTTGAAAAGAACATTTTCTCCACGATCCTGAATGAGAAGGAAATCAGGTTTCTGCTCGAAAGAAGTGAAAACGGAACCGATGACATCATCTCCAAGCGTTCCAAGATCATAAAGGGAGAAAACATTGATCTTGATTCAATGAGCGTTAATGAACTTGTGCGTTTTATTCAGGGGAATCCGTCAATCTTAAAGAGACCAATTTTACTTGATGAGAGAAGACTGCTGGTTGGATATGATGATGAGGAAATGGAAGCCTTCGTTCCTGCTCAGCTCAGATACATCGCAGACAGCTGTTGTAATCAGTGCCCGGAATATGATTCCTGCGGCAAAATGAGAGAAGCTTAAAAGTATCTTCACGTGAAGATACTTTTAATATGGTATAATGTTTTCTGGTGATTAGAGTGGAAGTACTGGTTGGACTGTCAGGCGGCGTAGACAGCGCCGTAGCTGCTTATCTGTTAAAACAGCAGGGTCACGAAGTGGCCGGGGCTTTCATGCGCAACTGGGACTCAGCAGCCAATAATGACTACCTGGGCAATCCGACGATAGATGATGACATCTGTCCGCAGGAGCAGGATTATCTTGATGCCATGAAGGTAGCTAAAGCTCTGGATATCCCTTTATTAAGAATAGACTTCATCAAGGAGTACTGGGACGACGTCTTCAGTAACTTCCTTAGCGAATACAGACTGGGCAGAACCCCGAATCCGGATATTCTCTGCAACAAGTACATCAAGTTTGATGCCTTCTTCAAGTTTGCCTATGAACAGGGCTTTGAGAAGGTGGCTACCGGTCACTATGCCAGAGTAAGACAGACGGAAAATGGTGCGGAAATGCTGAAGGCACTGGATCTGAACAAGGATCAGTCCTACTTCCTCTCCCAGATAAAGAGGGAAGCTCTTAATGATACATTATTCCCGTTAGGTGACATAACCAAGCCGGAAGTAAGGCGAATGGCAGAGGAACTGAATCTGGCGGTAGCCGATAAGAAGGATTCAACGGGCATCTGCTTCATAGGTGAGAGGAACTTCAAGGAGTTTCTGAACAACTATCTTCCAGCTCATGACGGTGACATCATCGACGTCGTAACTAAGGAAGTAGTGGGACGCCATGGCGGTGTCCTGTATTATACGATCGGTCAGCGCAAGGGACTGGGCATCGGCGGCAATCAGGGCAGATGGTTTGTCGTCGGCAAGAACGTTGAGAAGAACGAATTATATGTTGCCAACAGTCATTCAACTGAATGGCTCAACAGCGACAGCTGTCTGGTATCCCAGGTCAACTGGTTGAAGGACGTAAGTTTCCCTGTAAAGGGGACTGCCAAGTTCCGTTACCGCCAGAAGGACAATGAAGTTACCATTGAACCGTATAATGATGAATTATATATCGTGAAGTATCCGCCTGGGTGGGGGAGTCATTGAGAAGACTTTCCTTAACGGCAGAGATCATGAAGAACTGGTGAAGGAAGCGGTTGAATGAACAGGGATGAAAACAGACTTCCCGTATTGAACAGTGTCATCATCATACTGCACTATGCCATCGGATACACATTCCTTTATCCGCGGCTGATCAGCTATCTCTATGGCAAGGGATTCATTGTCAGAGGAACCAACATTGCCGAGATAGCAGTTTATCTGTTCGTACTGATTACCACGGTTTTACTTTCCTGGCCGTTCATCCGATACGGCTGGAAGAAATACGTTGAGAAGTTCCCGCAGAATACGAAGCTGATAGGAATGATGCAGCTGGCCATGATGGGCTGCGTACTTATGATGGGAGCGGCCATCTATCTTCTGACTGACATGGAGACAAGCTTCAATCAGCAGGTCATAGATGAAGCCAGAAAGATCAATCTGCCTTACGTTGCCTTTGCCTCGGTGGTATTTGCCCCGCTGGTAGAGGAAATGGTCTTCAGAGGCAGCATCTACAACCTTCTTAACAGATATCTCAAGAAGGGAACCGCTATGTTCATCACTTCACTGTTATTTGGCTTACTGCATGTCTTTGACGGAGCATTAACCAATAACTATGTTGAAGTCGTGTTCGTATTCATGTACGGGGCTCTCGGCTACATGCTGAATTATACATACATAAAGACTGATTCGATCGTCTGCAGCGTACTGCTGCACATGCTTAACAATGCACTGAGTTTATTAAGATGACAATTACCGGACACTTTATCAAGACCATCTATCATAACACCAATGGCTACACCGTAGCCGTTTTTGAGCTGTCTGATCGAAGCGAAGATGAAGTGGTGGTAACCGGATATCTCCCCGAAATGGACAGGGAAGTCGAATATGAACTGCACGGCAATTATGCTGAACATCCGCGTTACGGCATGCAGTTCAACATTGAGAGCTTTGAGAAGATGAGAATAAAGGATGAGGACAATCTCATTCATTATCTTTCCGGCCCCGAGTTCAAGGGCATCGGTCCCAAGATGGCCACCAGCATCGTTGAAACGCTGGGCATTGAGGCCGTAGACATCATAAGAGCTGATAACAGCGTTCTTTACCAGGTTAAGGGCATGACGGAAAAGAAGAAGGAAGCCATCCTTGCCGGACTGGAAAAGGACACTGATGACAAGTATTACTTCCTCACCAGCAATCATCTTTCCATGAAGATGATCATGAGGCTTGAGATGATATACGGTGAAGACCTGATGCACGTGGTGAAGCATAATCCCTATCAGATGGTAAGGGACGTTGACGGCATAGGCTTTGTCACGGCAGACAAGTTCGCCAGATCAATTGGCTTTGAGGATGACCATCCCTACAGACTGGAAGCCTTTGGTGCCTATCAGCTGATGCAGTGGTGTGTTCAGAGAGGCGACAGCTATATGCTTGTTGATGAGTTCAGGGAAAGACTGGACAGGTCAATGGACTGCGACAACTATGATCTCGATGAGATAATGAACGGTCTGATTGCGACCAGACAGGTAGTGGTGGAGGAAAACAGGATCTATCCGATCTCCCAGTATGAAGCCGAGGAATACATTGCTCAGTATCTCTCATTGTTTCCTGCTCAGCCCTTTGAAAAGGCTGACCCTCAGGACATCACAGAAGGTATCAGAGAGATAGAAGAGGAATTTGGCATAACATATCAGGACAGGCAGAAAGAGGCCATAGAAGCGTTTTTTGACAGCGACGTGATGATTCTTACCGGCGGACCGGGAACGGGCAAGACAACCATCGTCAGAGGCATGGTAAAACTGTGCCGCAGACTGTTTCCGCAGTATAACGTCACTCTGTGCGCTCCTACCGGAAGAGCGAGCAAGAGACTCTCTGAACTGACGGAATGCGATGCCAGGACCGTGCACTCGCTGTTAAGGTGGGACAAGGATACCGGCAGGTTTGCCAAGAATGAGGATGATCCTCTGGACATTGACTTGCTGATAATTGATGAGATCTCAATGCTTGATCAGTGGGTGTTCTACAACCTGTTCAAGGCCGGCATCAACATCAGAAAGCTGATACTCATCGGCGACCAGGATCAGCTGCCTTCCGTAGGCATCGGCTGCGTACTCAAGGATCTGATCGATTCTGACTGCTTCAAGGTGGTAAGACTGGAAAAGATCTACCGTCAGCAGGAAGGAAGCGACATCATCTCCCTGGCTGATGAGATAAAGAGAGATGTCTGCCAAGATGTCGTAAGTGAGAATGACATCCGCTTCTTTGAGTGTGATCCATATCAGATCAGAAACCTGACATTGCAGGTGGTTGAGCATGCTCTGTCGAGGTATCCGGACATCCATGACGGCTTCATGAACGTCCAGGTACTGGCACCCAAGTATAACGGCATTAACGGCATAGACGCCCTTAACGTGGCCCTGCAGAAGCAGTTCAATCCCCCGGATAAGTCAAAGAGGGAATTACAGGTGGGATACAGGACATACAGGGTCGGTGACAAGATCCTGCAGCTGAAGAATCAGCCTGATGACGATGTCTTCAACGGGGACATCGGCATACTGGAGGAGATCGTCTACAGCAGGGAAGACGTCAATAACCAGAACCGGATGGTCGTGGACTTTGACGGCATCATCGTTGAGTACACTTCCGAAACCTTCATGAACATCACTCATGCCTACTGCATATCCGTGCATAAGGCTCAAGGCAGCGAGTATCCGATAGTCATCATGCCGATGGCAAATGAGTACGGGATCATGCTGCAGAAGAGATTATTGTACACGGCCGTATCCAGGGCTTATGAGAGCCTGATAATGATTGGTCAGAAACAGGCTTTCCTTAACGGCGTAAAGAGAAGAGACCATTATGAGAGGAAGACTACTCTTAAGGACAGAATATTGCGAATATTAGGCTGAAAACCTTTCTGTAAGCATTTTCATTAGGTTGAACAGGGAGGTTTTTTTTGTTACAATAAATTATGTTTTATATCAATAAAACGGAGGTATGAAAAATGAAAAAGATCTTAGCACTATTGTTAGTCTTAGCCTTCGTCTTAGTTGGCTGTCAGGGAAACAAGCCATCAGGCGGAGACCAGGAACCTGAAAAGAAGAAGACATTCGTTGTCGGCATGGAAGTTGACAGCGCACCATTCAACTATCAGTTAGCTGAACCAACAGATACATCAGTTGCCATCGAAGGCGGTTACGCTGACGGTTACGACGTAATGATGTCAAAGGCCATCGCTGACAAGTTAGGACTGGAATTAGTCATCAAGAAGATCGCATGGGACGGTCTGATTCCTGCACTGGTTAACGGCGACATCGATGCCATCATCGGTGACATGACAGCTACAGCACCAAGAGAGGAAAGCGTTGACTTCACAACTCCTTACTATGATCCAAAGGGAGAAGTTATCGTTGTATTAAAGGGCTCAGGACTTGAGAACTTCACAGACAAGAACCAGTTCGCAGGTTACAGATTAGTCGGACAGATCAACACCATCAACGACGAGGCAATCGACCAGGTTGAAGGCGCTATCCACGCTGTACCAAAGGCAACATATCCTGAAATGGTACTGGCTCTGACAAACGATGACGTTGACGGTATCGTATGCCAGAAGGCAGAAGCTGCTTCAATGATGATGTCAAACAGCAATCTCGTAATGGTAACCTTCGAAGGTGATGCCGGATTCGATCTGGATACAACAGTATCAATCGCATTACAGGAAGGCACACGCGGAACTCAGTTCTTCAACGATGTTCAGGCTGCATTAGACTCAATCTCTGATGAGACAAGAGATGCCTGGATGATCGATGCTATTTCAAAGGCACCAGTAGAAGAATAAGATGAAAATCGACTTTGAGGTTGTCTGGAGGATAATCAGGAAAAACCTGTCGTTCTTTCTGCACGGCGTCAAGTGGACCTGCTTATTTGCCTTCATCGGAACCTTCATGGGGTTCCTGATAGGATTAGTATTAGGCGGAGTAAGGGCTATCAGTATTGAACATACTGATAAGCCTTTTGTGCGTTTACTGAAGAGGTTTGTCATTCTGTGCACCAGATTCTACGTCTGGGTATTCAGGGGCACTCCGATGATGGTTCAGGCCGTATTCATTTACTACCTGTTCAAGCCGGTATTCCAGTGGAATTCTCACACGGCAGGTCTGGTGGTTATTTCTCTCAATACGGGAGCCTACATGGCTGAGATCATCAGATCAGGCATTCAGTCCATTGACCCGGGCCAGATGGAGGCATGCAAGAGCATCGGCATGTCATTCATGCAGTCACTTGTGCATGTAATCATGCCGCAGGCCATCAAGAATGCCTTCCCGTCAATCGGCAACGAGTTCGTTGTCAACATCAAGGACACTTCAGTCCTCAATGTCATTGCCATAACGGAATTATATTTCCAGACCGTTTCAATTGCCGGCAGTAATTTCAAGTACATTGAAACCTACTTCATCACTGCCTGCATATATCTGTTCTTAACGACCATTGCCTCTACATTCCTGAACTACATTGAGAAGAAGCTGGATGTAAAGCGCAACGTGGAAAACATGTTCGTGGAGTCACATTAGTATGGATGCTATCATTTCAGTAAGAAATCTAAAGAAGAGCTTTACCACCGAGGAAGTCCTCAAGGGGATCAGCTTTGATGTCCATAAGAATGAGAAGATCGCCATCATCGGCACTTCAGGCTGCGGCAAGTCCACGACCTTAAGATGCATCAACCTGCTGGAATTCCCAACTGACGGTGAGATCCTGTTCCATGGGGAGAATATCCTCAAGCTGAAGAATCTGAATCAGTACAGAGCCAAGGTAGGCATGGTATTCCAGAACTTCAATCTGTTCAACAATCTGACCGTACTGGACAACTGTGTCCTGGGCCAGATGAAGGTACTCAAGAAGAGCAGGGAAGAAGCAGTAGAGGAAGCCAAAAAGCAGTTAGGCAAGGTAGGCATGCTCAATTATGCCGGACAGGCTGTTACCACCTTATCAGGCGGTCAGAAGCAGCGTGTTGCCATTGCCAGAACTCTGTGCATGAATCCGGAAGTCATCCTGTTTGATGAACCGACAAGTGCTCTTGACCCGGAAATGACCGGTGAAGTACTTAAGGTCATCAAGGATCTGGCTCTTGAAGGCATGACGATGATCATCGTAACCCATGAGATGAAGTTTGCCGAAGGCGTAGCCGACAAGGTGCTGTTCATGGACAAGGGTGTCGTCGTTGAAGAGGGAGCACCGGAAGTAATCCTGGAGAATCCTAAGGAAGAAAGAACCAGACAGTTCCTGAAACGGTTCATAGAGAAGTAAGATCAGCCACAGTGAAAACTGTGGCTTTTTTATATCTAGCTTAAGGTAAGCTCCTTCCATTACCGTAAAGATGTAATGAGAAAGGGTGGAATAAAAGTTGATGATGTATCAAAACGTTGATAAAATGATGATATATGGAGGCGAAATCGACATGATTGAACTGATAAGACCATCATCTGAACTGAGGAATAAATACAATGAAGTTGTCAGAGAATGCCGGGAAAAGAATACGGCAACGATACTGACTGTTAATGGGAAAGGCGACTCGGTAATTCTCGGACTGGAGAAGTATCAGGAAATAATGGATGAATTGGAACTGTTAAGAGAACTGGCGATGGCTGAGGAAGATGTCAGGGAAGGCAGATTGGCGCCGTTTGCCCAGTCAGTTGACAGGATCCGCAGGAAAATCGGAGAACTGGAATTCTGATGAGTCATGAATGGATACGAACCGACAGTTTCGATGAGGAACTGTTTGATGTCATATACCACATCGCATCTTCAGCTCATGACCGCAAAACCGCTTTGGAATACCTGGATGAAATAGAAAAGCACGTCAGCGTTCTGGCTGAATTCCCGTTAGCGGGCAAGATACCAGAAAGCAGGATATTGAGCAGGCAGGGGTTCAGAATACTGGTCGTTGCCAGAAATCATCTGGTTTTCTACAAGGTTGACAGCGTTAATGAACAGATCATTCTCTATCACATAGTGGATGCCAGAAGAAACTACGTGAGGCTGATCCGCTAGTCAGTAATAAGATAAAAATATGATTGTAAAATAGTCGGTCTGTGTGTAAAATAGTATGGTAAATCGTTGAAACAGGACCAGTAATCAGATGAAGCATTGAAGAGAGACAGTGTCTGGTGCAAACTGTCATGACAGTCTGATGAAGCTACCGGTTGAGAGCAGTGCAAACACTGCCGCAGTTCTGCGTTATGGACTAATTGAGGTGTGCGTACTTGTTACGTGAACCAGGATGGTACCGCGATCGTTCGTTCCTGTAGTTTTTACGGGAACTTTTTATTTATTACAGGAGGAAATCAGAATGAAACAGTTATCCAGTGACCAGATCAGAAGAATGTTTTTGGATTATTTTGCCCAGAGAGGACACATGATTGAACCGGGTGCATCCCTGGTTCCGCATAACGACCCGACCCTGTTATGGATCAATGCCGGTGTCGCAGCTCTGAAGAAGTACTTTGACGGCACGGAAAAGCCGAAGAATAACCGCATTACCAATGCTCAGAAGTCAATCAGAACCAATGACATTGAAAACGTCGGCAAGACAGCCAGACATCATACTTTCTTTGAGATGCTTGGCAACTTCTCCATTGGCGATTACTTCAAGAAGGAAGCCATTCCTTTTGCCTGGCATTTCCTGACCGATCCGGAATGGATGGGATTTGACAAAAACAGACTGTACATTACCGTATATACCGATGACCAGGAAGCCTATGACATCTGGACAAAGGACTGCGGGGTAGATCCAAGCCACATCTTAAGATCAGAGGATAACTTCTGGGAGATCGGCAATGGCCCATGCGGACCTGATACCGAGATCTACTATGACCGTGGCGAGGAATACGATCCTCAGCACTTAGGCGAAAAGCTCTTCTTCGAGGAAATGGAAAACGACCGTTACATCGAGACATGGAACGTCGTATTCTCCCAGTACAACTCAGAGGAAGGCGTAGACAGAAAGGACTACAAGGAACTGCCGCAGAAGAACATCGATACCGGCATGGGTCTGGAAAGACTCGTCTGCATCGTTCAGGGCGGTGAGACAAACTTTGATACCGACCTGTTCTTACCGGTGATCAGAGAAGTTGAAAAGATGACTGACAAGAAGTATGAAGGTGAAAACAAGATGGCCTTCAGAGTCATCGCTGACCACATCAGAACAGTTACCTTTGCCCTGGCCGACGGTGCCGTATTCTCAAACGAGGGCAGAGGCTACATCTTGAGAAGAGTATTAAGAAGAGCAGTCAGATACGGCAAGAGCCTGAACATCAAGGGTGCTTACATGTACAAGCTGGTTCAGACCGTAGCCGACAACATGCGTGACTTCTATCCTTACTTACAGGATAAGGTTCCATACATCCAGAAGCTGGTAAAGGCTGAAGAGGAAAGATTCCAGACGACCCTGAATGAAGGTGAAAAGATCCTTAACGACGTCATTAATAACAGCACTGAGAAGGTACTGGCAGGCGATGTCGTATTCAAACTGTACGATACATACGGATTCCCACTGGAACTGACCAAGGAGATCGCTGAAGAGAAGGGATTCTCAATCGATCAGGAAGGCTTTGACAAGGCCATGGCTGAACAGAGAAGAAGAGCCAGAGAGGCCAGAAGCGATGATCAGTCAATGTCAGCTCAGGCTGAAGACCTGATGAACTTCACCGAACCAAGCGAGTTCCTCGGCTACAGCGAGACAGAGAACGACGGTACGGTCATCGGATTATTCAAAGATGGCGTACAGGTAGACACATTGACAGATGAAGGCGATGTCATCTTTGATAAGACCTGTTTCTATGCTGAAAGCGGCGGACAGATCTACGACTGCGGAACCGGTGAAAACGATGAAACATCATTCAGGGTTACCAAGGTCATCAAGGCGCCAAGAAAGCAGCCGCTGCATCATGTCGTCATTGAAAAGGGCGAACTGCAGATGGGCGACAAGCTGCATCTGGCCATCAATACCGATGACAGAAGAAAGATCAGAGCCAACCACTCAAGTCTGCACCTGTTACAGTCAGCCTTAAGAGAGATCATCGGTGATCATGTCCATCAGGCAGGTTCATTCGTATGTCCTGACTATGGCCGTTTCGACTTCACTCACTATGAAAAGGTTACAAACGAACAGCTCAAGGCCATTGAGGCTAAGGTAAATGAATACATCTGCGCCGGCTATCCGGTAGTTACGGAAGTAATGGACATCGAAAGCGCCAAGAAGACAGGTGCCATGGCTCTGTTTGATGAGAAGTACGATGACATGGTCAGAGTCGTTACGATGGGAGATGCCTCCAAGGAATTCTGCGGCGGTACCCACGTTGCCAATACGGCTCAGATCGGCGTCTTCAAGATCATTTCAGAGGAAAGCATCGGCTCAGGCATCAGACGTATTACCTCCAAGACCAGCTTCGCTGCCTATGAGGAATTCGAAAAGCAGCAGCAGATGCTGGAAGAGATCGCCAGAATGCTGAAGGTTACTTCAATCGGCGGTGTCGTAAACAAGGTTGCCCAGCTGGCAGGCGAGAATACTGAATTAAGCAGAACGATCGGCCAGTTAAAGAACCAGCTGACCAATGCACAGAGCGCTGACATGGCCAAGAACGCTGAGAAGATCGGTGATCTGAACGTTCTGATCACCAAGGCAGACGTTGAGACAGGCGAACTCAAGGGCCTGGCTGAAACACTCAACAGCAAGCTGGAAAACGGCGTTGTCCTGGTATATGGCGTATCAGACGGCAAGGTAGTATTCGCTTCTGCCTGCTCAAAGGCTGCCATTGCCAAGGGCATTACCGCCAGCAACATCGTCAAGACAGCTGCACAGGCCTGCGGCGGCAACGGCGGCGGCAGACCGGATCTGGCCAGCGCCGGCGGCAAGGATGCATCACGCATCGGCGAAGCCTTAAGACTGGTTAAGGAATTATTATAGTTTATCATCTTTAATTTTCAGGCATATTACAGTAAAATTAAGTGAGGGAGTGATGATATGAATAATAAGATTACAAACACAAGAGTCTATAACAGTGAAGAGTTCAAGCAGGCTAACATCAAGCTGGTTCTGCGTACTGTCCATGACGTTCTCAAGGAGCGTGGCTATGACCCTGTAATTCAGATCGTAGGATACATCATCACCAATGACCCGGCCTACATTTCAAGCTACAAGGGTGCCAGAACACTGATACAGACCGTAGAGCGCGATGAAATACTCAAGGAACTTGTCCGCTCATATTTAAAGCAGGAATGAACAAGATAATTGGATTGGATTTAGGTTCCAGAACCTGCGGAGTGGCAATGAGCGATGCCCTGGGCATGATCGCCACACCGGCAGGTACCATCAGATTTGAGGAAGCAGACTACGATACCGCGGTCGACAAGATCGAGGAGATCATCGATGCCAACAAGATCGAAAAGGTCGTTCTGGGCTTGCCAAAGCACATGAACGGGGACATCGGTGAAAGGGGAAAGCTTTCCATTGAGTTCAAGAGAATACTGGAAGAGGAAAGGGACGTAGAGGTCATCCTGTGGGATGAGAGACTTACGACCGTATCGGCTCAGAAGAGCATGATCGCTTCCAACATGAACCGTAAGAAACGCCATCAGATGGTTGACGCCATGGCTGCGGTAATCATACTGCAGAGTTATCTGGACTCCCTAAAATAAGGAGCAAATATGGATTCAAATAAGTTATATGTAACAACTGACAACGGTGAAGAGAAGGAAATGGAAATTCTTTTCACCTTTGATTCTGAGCAGTATGGGAAGTCTTATGTACTGTTCTACGATCCCAAAGATCCGGAAGCGACTGTTTACGGCATGGCCTACGACGAAGAGGGAAATCTCTACGCCGTGGAATCTCAGGAAGAATGGGAAATGATCGAAGAAGTATTCGAGGGGTACGAAGATGGCCAGAAAGATTAGAACGGGAACCATAGTAAAGTTAGTACTGTCACTCCTGCTCATAGCGACAATTGCCGGACTGGGAATCGGATACTACATCTACAACACGTCATTAAGACCGATGACCGGAATCAGCAGAGAGATCTCATTTACCGTTGAGGATAACTGGACGGCAAATGACGTAATAAGGGAACTGGTCAAGGAAGGATTCATTCAGAATGAATTCGTTGCCAAGGTATACGTAAAGCTTAACAAGATCGACAAGATCTATGCCGGTAACTTTACCCTGAATCAGAACATGTCCGTTCCGGAGATATTCGACGTGCTGACTGATGAGGACAATGCCGTAATTGAACAGGTCGAACTGACCATCATACCGGGTGACTGGTGCAAGGACGTAGCTGCCAAGATCGCCGAGGTAACTGATCTCAAGGCCAGCGACATCATGGACAGATGGAATGATGTCAAATACATCAACGAGCTGATGGGCAAGTATGAGTTCATCACCGAAGACTGCCTGGCTTCCGAGCACTGCTACCTGGAAGGCTACCTGGCACCTGAGACCATGTACCTGTACAAGAACTCAAGCATTGAGGTGATCACGGAAAAGATCCTGGACATCACCAATGAGCTGTACATGAAGTACAGGGATGCCATCAAGGCTTCTGACTACTCAGTACATGAGATCTTCACCCTGGCTTCAATGGTACAGTTTGAGGCCAAGACACCGGAAGACATGAAGAAGGTTGCCGGAGTATTCTACAACCGTCTGAATGATGACTGGCTGTTAGGCAGCAGCGTTACCGTATGTTACGCTCTCTACGATGACTATAAGACATGGGAAGACTGTGAAAGAAATCCTGACATCGTTTCTCCATACAATACATATGTGAATCAGGGACTGCCGATCGGACCTATCTGCAACTTCAATGAAGCTGCCATGGAAGCCACGATCAATCCTGAGATAACTGATTACTATTATTTCATTGCCAATGTAAATACCGGTGACATGTACTTCGCCAAGACATACGAAGAACACCAGTACAACATAGATCATTACATGTATTAGAGGTACGGGACATGAAAAAGCCAATAATTATAGGAATAGCCGGCGGAAGCGCCAGCGGCAAGACAAGCGTTGCCAGAAAACTGGTCAAGAACTTTGATGATGACAAGACGGTTGCCATCATCCGTCAGGATGACTATTACCGTGATCAGAGTCACATGCCATTCCAGGAGAGGTTAAAGACAAACTATGACCATCCGGATGCCTTTGACAATGAACTGCTGATCAGGCAGATCGACGAACTGGCCAGCGGCAAGTCAGTTGAAAAGCCAACCTATGATTATGTAAACCATACCAGAAGCACCATCACTGAGGTAGTTCACCCAAGTGATGTCCTGATTCTGGAAGGGCTGTTTGTCCTGGAAGATGAAGAGATCAGAAAACGTCTCGACATGAAGATCTTCATCGATACCGATGCCGACATCCGCTTCATCAGAAGACTGAAGAGAGATGTCAGAGACAGAGGCAGAACCATTGAATCAGTATGTGATCAGTACATGAATACCGTCAGAGTGATGCATGAGGCATTTGTCGAGCCAAGCAAGCGCAAGGCAGACGTTATCATCCCTGAGGGATCACATAACGAAGTCGCAATGGACTTGTTATTAACAAAGATCAGCAGCATTATCACCTCCAAGAAGTCCTCAGATTGACAATTGAACGGTGATGTGTCACAATTAACCGGCGAGGAGTGAGGCAAAATGGAAGACAATAAAGTTGTAGTTACCAAAGAAGGTTTGGCTGAGTTACAGAAAGAATACGAATATCTTGTACACGTTGAACGTGATCAGGTCATTGAAGAACTTAGAGCTGCCAGAGCTCAGGGCGACTTGTCAGAAAACGCTGACTACGATGCCGCCAGAGATCATCAGGCCAGAGTTGAAGCCAGAATCAGACAGCTGGACGACATGCTCAAGAACATCGTTCTCATCGATGGACGCAAGGGCAGAAGCAAGACTGTCAGATTAGGTTCTACTGTCACTCTGGAATTCCAGGATACAATGGAAAGAGAGACATATACCATTGTCGGTACAGTTGAAAGCGATCCAATCAACGGCAAGCTCTCAAACGAGACACCGCTGGCAGTCGCCATCATGGACCACAAGGTAAATGACGTAGTACCGGTACTTGTTACACCGGCTTACAATGTCAAGATCGTTGAAGTCAAATAGGTAGATTCAATAAAAGAAACAAATGTTAAGTAATGAATAACATTACGAGATGTCTGTTTCTTTTTATTTTGTTTGCGTTCATCAGCAGGCCGGAAAGCCTGCATTATGAGCTGGATGACTACGGTACCAGGGACATTCAGGTCGAGGTAAAGGGGGAGGTAAGTGATCCGGGCATCATTACCGTTGATGCCTACAGTACCGTCGATGATGTTCTTAAGATGATTGTCCTGTCCGAAGACGCCGATCTTTCAAAGGTGAATCGCACGGCCATCCTGAAGGATCAGGACGTGCTGGTGATTCCCGGCAAGAGCGATTCAGCATTGCTTGTCTCGATCAATACGGCAGACATTGATGAATTGACGCTGGTACCAAACATTGGGAAGGTGACGGCGGAAAACATCATCGCCTACCGTAACCAGAATGGCATGTTTCAGAGCATTGACGATCTGGTTAAGGTCAAGGGGATAGGGGCTAAGACACTGGAAAAGATCAGGAAGTATCTGACCCTATGAGCGGCAGATGGATCTATGTGGCCATTTCCCTGATCGCCATCGGCTGTACCGGCAACTTCTTCTGCCGGATCCTGATTGCCCTGGGCTTTGCACTTTTCTACCGTCATGAACTGGACAGGATATCCTGGAAGGTCAATGCGGCATTCATGCTGGTAATGCTGATACTGTCAGCGCCGGTAAATCTCAAGATGAGTGAGGGCAGGGTGGTTGCTCTGCGTAACGGCTATCAGATCATCCGCAACGGCTTAACGTGCGCAATGATCTACAGCAATGACAGTGAGGTATCCCTTGATGACATTGTCAGGATCGACTGCGAACTGGAAAGGATCGACGGCTACGATAACTTTGAATTAAGCACCTTTGCCTCATGGGCCAAAGGCCAGCAGATCTGCTGGCAGGGCAGCATCCGGAAGTATGAAGTCATTGACAGAGGCATTTCCTTAAGAAGACTCATGTATGAACATAACCGGGATAACGGTAATGGCTGGATAAACCAGCTGCTGTTTGCCAGCGGCATGGAAACCGACAGCGACTACCGTTATTTCTTTACGGCTTCCGGCATGCACGTTAGCTTTCTGGCAGCCCTGATCAGAAGTCTGTACGGACGGCGCAGCTATCCTCTGCAGACTTTAGTGAAAACGATCAGAACGATGGCCTTCATCGGTCTTGTCTTCCGCTTTCCCTATGGTTATGTAAGAGTACTGATCAATCTGGTTACGGAACTGTTCATCGACGATGACAGGGACAGGGTATCCTTAAGAGCAATACTTCTGGCGCTGTACAGACCTTACTACGTCAGATCGATTGCCTATCTGATACCCACCGGTCTGGCCATGATCGGTCTGTTCTGCGAGAAAAGGTCACCGCTTGTCAGCAAACTCTT
>ONPK01000005.1 GCA_900319675.1 uncultured Bacillota bacterium | reverse complement strand
AAATAGATGACATATATTTCTCGGCAATTTCCATATGGGAAATTGAGCTGAAAAAGATGATCGGCAAGGCCAACTTCACATATGATGGCAGGGAGATATACCATGCAGCCCTTGATTCCAACATGACACCACTGCCGCTTTTTCCGAAAAACAGCCTGCGGCTTGAAGAGGTTGAGCTGCCGCATAAGGATCCTTTTGACAGAATGCTGCTGGCGCAGGCGATGGATAATGACCTTGTTCTGCTGACGCATGACTCGAAGTTCAAGGACATCAATGACAGGCATGTCCGTTATCTGGCCCTTGATTAGCAGGGGCTTTTTTTGTTTACAATTGTCCATGATTAAGTTAAAATGTCTTTGCATGCTCGAGTGGTGAAATCGGTAGACGCAGCGGACTCAAAATCCGCCGGGATAAAACCCTTGAGGGTTCGAGTCCCTCCTCGAGCACCATTTTTGTTTATGAATGTGCCCGTTAACTGACGGGCATGTTGTCAGTAAGGGGAAGAATCAATGGATGTCATCGATGTTGCATTAATAGCAGTAGGAGTTTCAATGGATGCCTTTGCCGTATCAGTATGCAAGGGACTGTCCCTGCAGAAAGTCAGGCCAGAGCACGGTTTTAAGTGCGGAATCTACTTTGGCGGATTCCAGGCACTGATGCCGTTAATAGGCTATTATCTTGGAACACTGTTTGCCAATTTAATCGCTGCCATTGATCACTGGATTGCTTTTGTCCTTCTGGCTTACATCGGAGGCCAGATGATTCTGGAAGCCAGAAAAAGCGAAGAGCTGGATGATAAGATGGATGTCAGAACCATGTTTGTTCTGGCCGTGGCAACCAGCATTGATGCCCTGACCGTCGGTGTAACCATGGCTTTTCTGAAAGTCAACATCTGGTTGATAATAACCGCAATCGGATTAACGACTTTTGCCTTCTCATATGTGGGAACAATGATAGGCAGTAAGGTCGGTGCCGCGTATGGCTCAAGAGCCAAGATCACCGGAGGCATCATACTCATCGCCCTGGGAACCAAGATATTACTGGAACATCTGGGAATAATTTAAAATGAAAGACATCACCGCTGAAGCAATGGAATTAAGACATCATCTGGCAGCTCTGATCGCTCAGCATGACGAGCTAGTCTTTCATGTCTGTCCAATGCTGAAAAATGAATACTACCGTAAGACGGGCAATTTGGAAATAAGGATTCAGAACAGGAGATACGAAATATCCTGTCTGAAGAGAGGGGTGCCGGCTGAAAGGGAGTCACTGATTGAAGAGCATTCCGTAAGGGAAGATTATCCTCTGACAGATGAAAATACCGATGTTTCATTAACGGAAGGATATCTTGTTCTTGTTGAAAGGCTTGATCCCACGGTGAATGTCAACGGCTTTGAAAACAAGGCTGCCCTTTATGAAAGGGCAAGGGAATGTTACAGGAATCTGGATCTTACCGGAATCGACATCCTGATTCATGAAAGCAGGGGGATCAGAATGGATGAAAGCTCTGATGAAGGTGAGCTGCATGAAAGGATCCGTCTTCTCAATGAGGCTATCAGAAGCCGTGAAAGCGAAATAAACAGAATTAAAAACAGTTTCCCATACAGTCAGCTTGAACTGTTGCTGAATGAGGAGAAACTGTCAGATAGAATTTCAGAATATGAACACTTACTGGATGAACTGAATGATGAGTATGATCGCTTACTCAGTAACCGCGCTCTTCAGTAAGTTGATTACAACCTTAATACCGTCATCCTTATGGTTTCCTACGCTTGTGAGTAGTAAACCATTTTCATTTGTGAGGACATACCAGCTGTAGTGGATGTACTGCTCAGCCATGCTCTCGCCATAGACGATGTTTACGATGTCATCATTTGCCGGCTCCATGGTCCAGAACCAGGTATTGTTCCTTACCAGCCAGCTGTAATCGTCGCTGGAGGACTGTTTGTAATAGGCGATGTCATTATCGTCTATGTGCTTTTCCATCGGCAGAATGGCCGTAATGTCGGCCAGCGTCAGTAATCTGATCTTATAGCCGTCAACTTCCTTCAGATTATCTTCACCGAGGTCCTTGAGAAGTTCCTCTTCCAGATAGATCTTGATTCCGGAGTCTTCATATTTGAGCTTGTCGATGCTGAAATAACGGATGGTGTTGAATAACAGGTCATCTTCAAAGTAGATGCTGTCGGGAACGATGATCTCTGAACTGACTACGGTAAGGTAGTCACTGTCAGGATCTTCATCGCGGATCAGATTCCACTTCATGTCATGGAAGCTGACTTCCTCGCCGACTTTCCTCAGGGTGACCTCAGGTTCCGCAGGCTGTGGCTCCGGTTCCGTCTTCTCGCATCCGGTTAAAAACAGCATTAATGCAAACAGCAGTATCAGTAATTTTTTCATATCTACATTGTAGCAGAAGCGCGGGCTGAATAGTACTTATATGTGGCATTTTGAGGCGAAATGGTATAAGATTAAGGCAAGATGGACAGCAGAATTTTAGAGGAAATCAAGCGCAGGGCACTGGAGGATTCAGTGCCGATAATAGAAGATGACGGCCTCGATTTCATGGTGCAGTTCATCGAAAACCAGCACATTCAGCGCATTCTGGAAATAGGCACGGCCGTAGGCTACAGCAGCATCTGCTTCTGTAACGTAAGCGAAGATGTCACCGTTCTTTCCATTGAAAAGGATGAGGACAGATACCGCCAGGCAGTTGAAAACATCAGGGCGATGAACCTTGAGAACAGAATAACGGTCGTAAACGCCGATGCCAGGGAATATGAGACGGAAGAGATGTTTGACATGATCTTTCTGGACGGTCCCAAGGCACACAATGCCGAATTGATGGCCAGATATGAGAAGAATCTCAGAAACGGCGGTTACTTTGCCGTTGATGATGTATACTTCCATGGGTACGTGGATAACCCGGCACCCATCAGGACCAGAAGAATGCGGGCCATGGTCAGAAAGATGGCCAGGTTCCAGGATGAACTGATGAACGATCCAAGATATGAAACCACATACATCCGTACGGGTGATGGCATACTGATTGCCAGAAAGAGGAGTGATACAGATGAGCAAGGCTGAAAAGATGGCGGAATTCCTGAATAAGTGTCACAGCGTATTCCACGCTGCCGCCGCAATTGAAGAGGAATTAAAGGAAGCCGGTTTCCTGAAGCTGCAGGAAAACGAGAACTGGAAACTTGAGAACAACAGGTATTATTACGTAATGCGTAACGATACCAGCATCATTGCCTTCAAGATCCCGGAAATGCTGCAGGTGAAGTCAGTAAACATCTCAGCTACTCATTCCGATTCACCGACTCTGAAGATCAAGCCGGTTGCCATGACCGGTGATCCTCATTACGGCAGACTGAATGTTGAAGTATATGGCGGAGCCATCCTGTCATCATGGCTGGACAGACCGCTGTCCATTGCCGGCAGAGCCGTGGTAAATGAAGAGGGAACCCTGGTAAGTAAGCTTGTCGACTTTGACTATGACAGCGTCATCATTCCAAACGTAGCCATCCATCAGAACAGACAGATCAATGACGGCTACAAGTGGAATGCACAGGTTGACATGATGCCGATGGTATCACTCAGGAAGGACGAGAAGTATCTGCTTAACAAGATAGCTGACTATCTGACAATAGATCCAAATGACATTTACGGTTATGACATGTTCCTGTATAACAGGACTCCTGCCTACGTCTGGGGAGATGAACAGGAATTCATCTCATCACCGAGACTGGATGACCTGGGCAGTGCCTATGCGGCCTTACAGGGCTTCAAGAATGCCTACAGTCAGAATTCCGTAAACATCTATGCCGTATTTGACAATGAGGAAGTAGGCGCCGTAACCAGACAGGGCATGGCTTCAAACTTCCTGGCAGATGTCATTTCCAGAATATTCGCTTCATTCTTCTACAGTGAAGCTGACAAGTCAGCCATCCTGGCCAACTCATTCATGATCAGTGCTGACAACGCCCATGCCGTACATCCGAATCATCCGGAATTCTACGATGCTGATAACAGATGCTACCTCAATGGCGGCGTAGTCATCAAGAGAGCTGCTTCTCAGAGCTATGTTACCGATGCAGTAAGCGAAGCGGTGACCAGACAGCTCTGTGAAAGGGCAGGTGCCCCATATCAGTATTTCGCCAACAGAAGTGACAACAGAGGCGGCGGCACTCAGGCTGCGATCGCCAGCATCAATCTGCCGAGCATGTCCGTGGACATCGGCCTGCCGCAGCTGGCAATGCATTCTGCATTTGAAACGGCCGGAGCCAGGGACGTTGATGCCATGGTCGATCTGTTCAATGAGTTCTACGGCAGTACGATCATTGCCGGAAATCATACCGTCAAGGTAACCAAGTAAACAAAAAAGGTGCTCAGCACCTTTTTCTCTGCATGTGAAAGGCTGACATGAGTCAGCCTTTTGAATATGTTGTTTTATTTCTTCCAGAGATCGAATGGATATAAGCCTTCCATCTTGTAGGCGGCAATTCTTCTTACGACCATTTCCTTATCCTGCGGATAGGTTACACCGAACCAGTCGGCACCGGTCTTCATTACCTTTACCTTGATCTTGCCTTCGCCGATCAGCTGGCCGATGGCTGTTGGAATGACGTGTTCTGACTTTGGAACATCGATCTTCTCAGCCAGGAACTGCTTGAAGATTTCCTTCAGCATCGGGTATACGGCTGGTGTGAAGCCCCAGAAGTTCATGCTGCAGAGACCGTTTTCCAGTTCAACTTCGTTGCCTTCCTCATCGAATGTTACAGGCTTGTCACCCTTTCTGGCGATCTTCTGAATTTCAACGATCTTGCTTAAGTAGCCGTCCTTGTTTTCGCAGACGCCTCTTGTTACGGTGCCGTTGTCGGTCAGAGTCTTTGTCAGCTGATAGCCGACCATGCCGAATTCATCATCCTTGACTTCGTTCTTCAGGAAGTTGTACATGATCTCGAATGATTCCTTGCCATAGAAGTCGTCAGCGTTGATTACCATGAACGGTCCGTCAATGTGTGGCTCGGTTACTATTAATGCCTGTGTTGTGCCCCATGGCTTTGTTCTGTCTTCCGGACATACGAATGGTGCCGGCAGGTCATGAACATCCTGGTAGGCATATTCAACCTGCATGAATGGTCTGATCTTGTTGCCGATGTGCTCGTCGAACAGTGCTTCGTGTTCCTGTCTGATGATCAGGACGACCTTTCTGAATCCTGCTCTGTAGGCATCGTAGATAGAGAAGTCGATGATGCTTTCACCGTTGTTGCCAACGACATCGATCTGCTTTAATCCGCCATAACGGCTGCCTAAACCGGCTGCTAATATGACTAATACTGGTTCCTGCATAATATTATTTTCCTCCACATTATTCCTTCTATATTCTATCAGCAACAGCCTGAAATAATCAATATGAAGAGGTTTCGCCAGTGCCTTTTTTAAGGGACAAATAAGGCATGTTCTTCTTGCATAAAACGGGTAATATAAGTACAATAATAGTAGCGATTATCAGGTAGTAAATTGCTAATCTAAAAAGGAGTTAGCTAATGAAAGTTAGTTCTGTTAAAAGACTTTCAGTCGAAAGCATGGACTTAGTTCTCAGCCTTGGCCGGGAGGTAGCCACCTTAATGGTGGTAACTTTCAGTGTGAATGAAAAATGAAGATGCTTTTTTATGAGCATCTTTTTCTAACTTGCTTGAAATGGGATGTATCCCCGCGGTAATGATAGACGCCGCAAAGTACATAATAGCTTTTAAAAGTCTAATCCATGATCTGTGAAGAGGAGGTTGTGTACTATGGATCAGTTGGAACTGAAGTATTTGGAAGCCGCAGCCGTAGGTGATGTCAATGTCGTCAAGGAGGCATTGAGACAGGGCGTGAAAGTTGATACGGCAAATGAGGAAAAGAGAACAGCTCTGATGCGCTGCACCAGAAGAGGGCGCAAGCAGGTAACCCAGATACTCATAGATGCCGGTGCAGATGTCAATGCACTGGATGAAAACAACAAGACAGCACTTATGGGTGCTTGCAAGAAGGGACATGCAGAGGTCGTACAGATGCTGATAGATGCCGGTGCAGATGTCAATGCATTTGACGATCAGGGAAATACAGCATTGATGAGAGCTGCCTTCCAGGGCCACGAAGCCATCGTGAGAGCTCTGATCAAGGCAGGCGCAAACGTTAACCAGCAGGATTCAAAGGGACGTACCGCACTCATGGAAGCGTGTAGTGCTGGAAGTGTTAACGTAATTGATGTATTATTAGCTAGAAAAGCTGATGTAAACATCCAGGATAAGATGGGATGTACTGCACTGATGAGAGTCAGCTATGCCGGATTTGATGAACTGATCAGACAGCTGCTGGACCATGATGCAGACAAGGATCTCAGAGACAGAGATGGCAAGAGAGCTTATGATTATTATGTAACCAGACATGATAATGAAGAGATATTAGACAGATTAGCTTAAGGGAGAGGAACTATGAAAGATTACGAGACAAAAAACATTAAGAGTGTAGTTGTGTTAGGCCATACTGGCGCAGGAAAGACAGAAGTTCTTGAATCAGTATTATTTAATACAAAGGTAACAGACCGTTTCGGCAAGGCCGTTGACGGAACAAGCATCATCGACAGCGACGCTGAAGAGCAGAAGCGTGGAATGTCAGTTTACACCCACGTAGTACCAGTCGAATGGGCAGGCCAGAAGATCAACTTCCTGGATACCCCAGGGTATCTGGACTTCGCAGGTGAGCAGACAGCTGCCCTGGCAGTAGCTGACAACGCACTTATCGTTGTAAGTGCCAAGGACGGCGTTCAGTCAGGAACAATGAAGGCTTATCATGCTACGACAAACAGGAACATGCCTGTAATGTTCTTCGTTACCAGAGTTGATGAAGACAATGCAGACTATGCAAAGGTCGTTTCTGATCTGGAAAGACGCTGCAAGGCCGTACCTTTAACTCTTCCTATCATGGAAAACGGCAAGGCTGTCGGTGTTGTAAACATCATTACCAAGAAGGCCTTCATCGGCGGTAAGGAAGCTGAAGTACCTGCAGCATTAGCTGGACAGGTTGAAGACGGATATGCCGTATTGTGTGAAGCCATCGCCATGACAGACGATGAACTGACAGAAAAGTTCCTCATGGAAGAACCATTCACTGATGAGGAAATCATCAAGGGCTTAGGACATGGCTTACGTCATGGTACGATCAGACCTATCCTGTGCGGTTCAGCAACCAAGTTCGTCGGCATCGACACATTACTGGATGCCATCGAAAAGTATGCTCTGAACGCTGACAAGGTCACATACAAGGCAAAGAATGCAAAGGGCGAAGAGGTTGACTTACCTGTTGATCCAAACGGTCCGTTTGCAGCATTCGTATTCAAGACAATCAACGATGCATTCGCACAGATCTCATTGGTAAAGGTAGTTTCAGGCGTATTATCAGGTGAAACACCTGCATACAACATGAACGCTGATGAAAATGAAAAGATCGGTTCAATCGTTGTCATCAGAGGCAAGAACCAGGAAAAGGTCACAAAGCTGGAAGCCGGCGACATTGGTGCAGTTCTGAAGTTACAGTACACCCATACCAATGACACCCTGTCAACAAAGGCCAATCCTCTGAATCTGCCGAAGATCGAATTCCCGCACGGTATGCTGGGCAAGGCAATCTGGCCGAAGTCAAAGAACGATGAAGACAAGATGTCAACAGGTCTGAACAAGATCCGTGAAGAAGATCCAGCCTGCGAAGTAATCAACAATACCGAGACAAGAGAACTCGTATTATACGGTATCGGTGACCAGCACATTGATGTAATCATCAACAAGCTGAAGAGCAGATACAAAGTTGAAGTTAACCTGACAGAACCAAAGGTACAGTACCGTGAGACCATCCGTGGAACGGTTGAAGTTGAAGGTAAGCATAAGAAGCAGACCGGTGGCGCTGGCCAGTACGGTGACGTATGGGTAAGATTCGAACCATGCGAAGATCAGGAAGAAATGGTATTCGAAGAAGCAGTAGTCGGCGGTGCCGTACCAAAGCAGTACTTCCCGGCTGTTGAAGCAGGATTAAGAGAATGCATGAACAAGGGCGTTCTGGCCGGCTATAAGGTAGTTCACGTAAAGGCTACATTATTCGACGGTTCATTCCACCCGGTTGACTCAAAGGAAATCGCCTTCAAGAGCGCTGCCAGACTTGCATACAAGGCCGGCATGCCAAAGGCAAAGCCAGCATTACTTGAACCAATCATCAAGGCTGAAGTTACGATTCCAAGTGAATACGTAGGAACCATCTACGGCGACTTCTCAAAGAGAAGAGGCATGATCATGGATAACAGAGCCATCGATGATGAGACAACAGTAATCGTTGCTGAAGTACCAATGGCTGAAATGGTAACATACGCTACAGAGTTACGTTCAATGACTCAGGGCACAGGTTCATATGTTCAGGAATTCGTAAGATATGAATACGCTCCGCAGATGGTAGCTGACAAGGTCATCGCAGAAGCCAAGATCGAGGACGACGAAGACTAATATTCAGAAACAATCAGGAAATCACGGCAGAGAGATCTGCCGTTTTTTCATAAAATAAAATAATGATATCAACCTATAAGTTAGTGTAAAATCAACGTATTTAAAGCTTATAAATCGTTAAAAAGCATATCTGTACCTAAAGATATAAATATTGTGTAGATAAAATAGGTTGAATATGTCCTATATTTTTGATATATTAGGATTATAAAGGAGGTGTCGAAATGTTGGTAGATACCAGAAATATTGTTTCCATGACGGATGCCAATCAAAACTTTTCTAAAGTTGCACGACTAGTAGATCAAAATGGTTCAGCAGTAATAATGAAGAACAACAGACCGAGATATCTGATCGTTAATTTTGAAGAAACCGATTCCATACAGATGGCATCAGATACAGATGTCTCCGTAGTTTCAAAAAGACTAATCAAGCAAAACAGGAAAGCTTACGAGGAACTGGCTAAATGATCATTCTTTCGAAAGAACAGATTGTTTCTTTGCATAAAGAATTAATAGAAGAAACCGGTGGAATTCACGGACTAAAAGATGAAGGGATGTTGGAATCAGCACTCGCTGCACCATTCCAGACTTTTGACGGTGAAGAACTGTATCCATCGATTTATCAGAAAGCTGCAAGGCTCGGTTTTGGATTAGCAAGCAATCATGCGTTTATTGACGGAAACAAAAGAATTGGAGCTCACGCCATGCTGATATTTCTTTTGCTGAATGGAATTGAATTAAAGTATGGGCAGGAAGAGTTAAGTGATCTGTTTTTGAATATAGCGGATAGTAAAGCCGGCTATCCAGAAACGTTAGTTTGGATTGTTCAGCATCTATCATAAATGCATAAATATCATTTACCAAGAAGTGTCTGTTTCGAAATAGAATCAGACATTTTGTTTTGGACTTAAATGGTGTATTAAAAACTTGTAAACAGTTCAAAACCATAAAGTGAAAGAAAGGTATGGTATAATGATTACAGTGAGAGGTGTCTTATGATTACGGAAAAACAGTTAGCAGGAATGATAGATCATACAAACCTTAAGGCTTTTGCCACGGACGCTGACATGAAGAAACTCTGCGATGAGGCGGTCAGATATGGCTTTGCGATGGTCGCCATCAATTCAGGACAGTCCAGAAGATGTTCTGAATATCTCAGGGGAACGAATATTCATACCGGGGCAGCCATAGGATTCCCATTAGGCCAGCAGTCCATTGAAACCAAAGTCTTTGAGACTGAGGATGCCATCAGAAACGGTGCCAATGAGATAGACTACGTCATCAACATCACTGAGCTTAAGGAAAAGAACTACGAGTACGTTGAAGAGGAGATGAGACGCATCGTCGAAACATGTCACAGATGTGACATTACCTGCAAGGTCATCTTTGAAAACTGCTATCTGACCGATGAGGAAAAACTGAAGATGTGCGAGATAGCTCTCAAGGTCAGACCGGATTACATAAAGACCTCTACGGGGTTCGGTACTTCAGGAGCAACTCTTGAAGACGTCAGACTTATGAAAAAGGCCGTAGGTGATAAGATCAAGGTCAAGGCAGCAGGTGGAATAAGGACACTGGATGATGCTCTGGCATATATAGAAGCCGGTGCTGAAAGGATCGGTACCTCAGCCGGGGTTAAGATCATTGAAGAATACAGAACAAGGAACAGTCAGTAGCGTGACTGTTTTTTTGTAAATACATACTTGATATAATCATAGTAGAAAGACAATGAGAGGATAATAATATAATGTACGCATGGAAAAGATACTATGAAGGCCTGAACAAGGTCCTTAACGACATTCTGGACTCCCAGGAAGAAAACATGTTAAAGGCTGCCAGGATCTGCGCTGAAACCACCAAGAAGGGCGGACTGATCTATGCCTTCGGTACCTGGCATTCAATGCTGGTGGCTGAAGAGCAGTTCTACAGAGCCGCTTCACCGGCAAACTTCGTTGCCATCTGTGAACCTAGTCTCAATGGCACCAGGGAGATGAGTGTACTGGGCAGATTTGAATCACTGTATGGGTGGGGCAATGCAATCGTAGACTACTGGAAGATCGATCCCGAGAAGGACTGTCTGATCCTGATATCCAACAGCGGCAATAACATCGTAGGTGTTGACGCCGCCTTAAGGGCAAAGGAACTGGGAATACCGTTAATTGCCATAACATCTACGGAATATGCCGATACCATGAAGACAAAGCATACCTGTGGCAAGAAACTGAAGGACATTGCGGATGTAGTCATTGACAACTGCTGCCCGATAGGAGATGCTGTAGTCGATCTGGAAGGATTGCCGATCAAGGCCGGTCCTGCCAGCGGTGTGCCGATGTACTTCCTAATGTCAGCGCTGTTACTGCAGATGGAAGAACTGTGTCTGCAGGATGGCTTTGTTCCGGAAGTATACTACAACGGACATGTCAAGAACATGACCGAGGAGGCCAAGGACAAGCTGCCATGGCTCAAGGGTGTTGATGCAGAGAAGCATAACAGAGAACTGCTGGATAAGTACTATTACCGGATCAAGACATTATAGAGAGATGAAAACGCAGCCCAAGCTGCGTTTTTTCATGAAAGTTATTTGGCGAAAGCACTTTGTGGATAATCTGAACTGTTTCCAGATATTATAATGTGGAAAAGGAAACAATGATTATGAAGAAGAGATTGGGCATATGCGGATGCACCGGACACGTTGTAAAGTTCGGTGAAATGGTTAATTCCTTTGCGGAAAGTGAAATAGCAGTTGTCTGGGATTACAGGGAGGAAAGAGGCAGAAAGGTTGCTGAAACCCTGAATGTCCCTTTTGAGCCTGATTATGAGAAAGTGCTTGATGAATACGGTCTGGACGGTGTCTTGGTCATAACCGAAAACAGTCATAAGGCAGAACTGTGCATCAGGGCTGCTGAGCATGGTCTTTCCATCTTTGTGGAGAAACCAATGTGTGTATCCCTGAAAGAAGCCTATGCCGTAAGAGATGCTGTTAACAGGAATGGTGTGAAGTTCTTCATGACTGATCCTTTTGTCAGAAGAGGTCTCATCAGGATAAAGGAAATGATGAAAAACGGTGAACTGGGAACAGTGACGGAAGCCATTTTCAGAATCTGTCAGAACAGACCTCGCTTTAAGGAACAGTTCTCTCAGGATACATCACAGGGAGGCATCATGGCTGATGTCGGCGGACATGCGATCCACATGGCCCATTATCTCTTTGGAAAGCCTGAAAAACTGTCCAGCGTTCTGGCTTATAACAATGAGTACGCCAGAAGCAACAACGTAGAGACTAATGCCAGAATAACGATGGTATATCCTGACGATCTGCTGGTTTCACTGGAATGCAGCTTCGTATCAAGGGGATATGAAGGCATGTGCATTGTCAGAGGAACAGAAGGATCAGCAGTTGTAGTAAGCGGTGGCATTGGTCATGAACGTGAAGAAATCGTTGAACTTTACAGAAGTCAGAATGAGAAGGAGGTCATTACAGATCTGCCGGACAATCCGAAAAGCCACATCAGGTACTTTGTGGAAATGCTGGTGAATGATCTGCCAAACGATATAGTTGGCGTTGATCCTTACAGTAACAGCGGAGTATCATTGGATCACGCAGTTGAATATGTTGAGATAATCGACGCGATCTACAGAGCCGGTAACAGAGGACTGGTTGAATTGTAAATCGTAGATTGAATACGGAGTAAAGAGCCCGCAGATGCGGGCTTTCTATTGAGTTTATGAGGCTTTCATGTTACTATGGAAACTGAAGAGAGACGTTTCAGTTTCCGGAGGAACGATGGAACTAAATCAGCAGATAATTGATAAGGCAACTGAGCTTTTCAATCAGAAGGGATTAAGATTTACCCTGGATGAAATAAGTGAACAGCTGCACATCAGCAAGAAGACGATCTACGTTTACTTCAGATGCAAGGAGGATCTGTTAATGACCATGGCAGATCAGGTTTTTGCGTCCATTCAGAACAGGAAGAGACAGATAATCGCTGAGGAAATGCCCTACGAGGACAAGCTGAAGAAGATGCTGGTAGCCCTGCCTGATGAATATCTCAACATCGACTTCCGTAAGCTGGAAGGCCTGGAGGAGAAGTATCCGGCCGTCTATGAAAGGGTAAGAAATTACCTGGAGACAGGCTGGGATCCGGTAATTGAATTAATCAGACAGGGGCAGAAACAGGGAATACTTAAGAAGTTCAGCATACCGGTACTGCAGACAATGGTGTCCTCATCGATCAGATCTTTCATCAATGACGGGATACTGGAGAGCAATGACATTAACTATACTGAAGCACTGGACAGTATGGTAGAGATAATTATCAATGGAATTAAGGAGAGATGATTCATGATAGCTTTGAACAATAACTGGGAATTCACCACGGAGTGGAATGAGGACTTTCTGAGATGGCGTGACGGAAGTAATGAAAAGGTACGCATACCGCATACCGTAAAAGAGCTGCCTCTGCACTACATCAACGAAAAGGATTATCAGATGATCAGCGGCTACCGCCGTAAGATCTCCATCCCCAAAAAGGCAGACGGCAAGAGGATCTTTTTGCAGTTCGATGGGGCAGCACACATTGCGACAGTTTATGTCAACGGCATTGAGCTGATGACCCATAAGGGAGGCTATACGGCATTCCGCGTGGAGATCACCAATCATGTCATCGCCGGTGAGAAATGCGAAGTTGCTGTAAAACTGGACAGCACGGAGAATCCAACCGTTCCGCCATTCGGCTTTGTAATTGACTATCTGACCTATGGCGGCATCTACAGACCGGTATGGCTGGACATTGAGGAGAAGGATTTCATATCCGACATCTTCGTTTCAACACCGTCACTGGATACCGTTCATGTCATTACCACAATTGACGGCGACGAAAATCTGGAAAAGACGATCAGAGTAAAGGAGCTTGACGGCACGGTAGTCGGTGAAAAGATCACGGATAAGAATGACATTACCTTAAGAGTTCCGGATCCAAAGCTGTGGAACTGTGATAATCCTAACTTATACATATGTGAAGTCAGCCTGGCAAACGGTTCAGTGAAAACGGCCAGATTCGGCTTCAGACTGGCAGAATTCAGAGCAGACGGCTTCTATCTCAATGGCTTGAGAATGGTCATGAGAGGACTGGACAGACATCAGAACTATCCTTACGTGGGCTATGCCGTGAGTGATTCACTGCAGGTAGAAGACGCAAGGATCTTAAAGGAAGAACTCTGCTGCAACGCTGTAAGAACATCTCATTACCCGCAGTCCCAGGCCTTCATTGATGCCTGTGATGAAAAGGGACTTCTGGTATTCACGGAGATCCCCGGCTGGCAGCATATCGGCGATCTGGAATGGAAGAAGGTTGCCTGCCAGCATGTCAGGGAAATGATCCTGCAGTACCGTAACCACCCGTCAATCGTATTATGGGGCGTAAGAATAAATGAAAGTCAGGACGACGATGAATTCTATACCGCAACCAACAAGATAGCTCATGAACTGGATCCGACCAGACCTACTTCAGGAGTCAGATACATCGAGAAGAGCCATCTGCTGGAAGACGTATATGCCTTCAATGACTTCTCTCATACCGGCAATAATCCGGGCGCCAGAAAGAAGAAGGACATCACTCCTGACGTCAAGAAGTCATTCCTGATTTCCGAGGCAAACGGCCACATGTTCCCGACCAAGTCATTTGACAAGTGGTCATTGAGACAGGAACATGCCTTAAGACATGCCAGAGTAATGAACGCTGCCTTAGGCAGCGGGGAACATGCCGGTGTATTCCAGTGGTGCATGTTTGACTACGCTACGCACAAGGATTTCGGCAGCGGTGACAGAGTATGTTACCACGGCGTAATGGACATGTTCAGAAACCCGAAGCTGGCCAGTGCGGTCTACGCAATGCAGGGAGATAAGGACAGTGTTCTGGAAGTCGGAACTTCAATGGACATCGGTGACTATCCTGGCGGCAACGTCGGCAGCTTCTATGTATTTACCAACGCTGACAGCGTAAAGCTTTATAAGAACGACGTATTCGTAAAGGAATTCAAGGAATCAGAGTTCAAGGCTCTCAAGCATGGACCGTTGCTGATAGATGATACGATCGGCAAGCTTCTTGAGACTAATGAGGGCTTCACCGGAGACAAGGAAAAACTGCTGCATGACTGTCTGTTATCAGCAGCCAAGAACGGCATCAACGACATGCCTCTGAAGGATAAGGCCAAGATGGGTTATGCCATGATGAAGTACAAACTGAAATATGAAGACGGTGTCGTCCTGTTCGGCAAGTATGTCGGTAACTGGGGTGGGGAAGCCACGGTCTGGAGATTTGACGGCATAAAGAACGGCGAAGTTGCTGTTTCAAGGACATTATGCCCCAGCAGCAGGCTTCATCTTGAAGTCAGACAGAGCGCAACGGAACTGCATGAAGGCGACATGTATGACATGGCGGCCGTAAGAGTAAGAGTGCTCGATGAATATGACAACATCGCACCGTATGCTCAGCTGCCGGTAAGGTTTGCGGCAGAAGGTGACATTGAAGTTGTCGGACCTGAATGCGCAACGGCTGAAGGCGGCATGACTGGTACATACATCAGAACGGTTGGCAGAAGCGGTGCAGGTAAGCTTACGGTATCTGCCAGCGGACTGGAAGACGTAGTAATTGAATTTACGGTAAAGGAATAGAAACATGAAGATCAAATGGGTAGTAAACAATAAAAGAGGAGAAGCAGAACTGGAAAGAGTCAATCACATAACGGTTGACCTGGATAATGAAACCATAACCAAGGCCGTGGCCGAACTGGAAGTACCGATGAGTGAGAAGGTATTCTTCAACGGTTATCAGTCCTGGAGCTGGTCACCTGAGTACACTGATCAGGATGCCATCTATCCTGCAAGATTACCTAAGGTACTGATCAGGAGATTTGCCCTGGACAGATACGCTGACTATCACTTTGTAAAGTATGAGCGCAGGAAGGGAATCTTCCATGGCTTCTCATACTGCTATTTCCGTGATGGCAATAAGTTCAGACTGTTTGCCTCCCTGGATGAGGATCCGGGTTACACGATCTTCCGTTACAGCTGCAAGACCAATAAGCTGACCATTACCCGCGACTGCGAGGGACTGAAACAGAATGGCTGTTTCCACGCCTTTGATCTTTACTATCATGAAGGCAGTGAGAAGGAAGTATTTGACGGCTGGTTTAAGGAACTGGGCATTGAGCCGCCTAAGGCCAAGAGACTTGTAGGTTACTCAAGCTGGTACAACCGCTATGAAGACATCAGTGAAAACAGCATTCTGGAAGATCTTGAGGGCTGTAAGAAGGTACTCATCAAGGGTAACCTGTTCCAGGTCGATGACGGCTGGGAACCGACAGTCGGTGACTGGCTTGAACCTGACAAGGCCAAGTTCCCTAACGGCATGAAGGCAGTATGCGACCGCATTCATGCAGAGGGATATCTGGCCGGCATCTGGCTGGCTCCATTCGTCTGTACCAAGAAATCAGAAATATATCAGAAGCACCAGGACTGGCTGTTAAAGGTAAACGGCAAAAACTGGTTGAACGGTTCCAACTGGGGTGGCTTCTACTCCCTGGATCTGGATAATCCGGAAGTAATAAAGCATATCCGCAAGGTATTTAAGAGAGTGTTTGATGAGTGGGGATTTGACCTGGTAAAACTGGACTTCCTGTACGCTGCGGCACCATTCCCAAGCAAGACGAGAAGCCGTGCAGGCAAGATGATCGATGCGATGAAACTCTTAAGAGAAGTCTGTAAGGATAAGCTGATATTAGGGTGCGGTGTTCCGATGATGCCAGCCTTCGGACTGGTTGACTACTGCCGCATCGGCTGTGACGTTTCCCTGGACTGGGATGACAAGAGGATCATGCAGTATGCTCACAGGGAAAGAGTTTCCACAAGTCACTCCATTGACAACACCATTTACCGCCGTCAGCTGAATAACAGGGCCTGGATCAATGACCCGGACGTATTCTTCCTGCGTGACGATAACATCGTACTGTCAAAGGAGGAAAAGCAGTATCTGTACGCCATTGATGCTCTGATGGATGGAATCCTTCTGACCTCTGACAATCCGGCAAACTACAGCGAGGAACAGATCAGGGAATTCAAGGAAGCCATTGAATTAAGAGAAAAGGCCACGGACATTGAGGTGGTTTACGATAAGACGCCGCACATCGAATATAAGATCGACGGCAAGAAGAAGAAACTGCAGCTGAAATAAGCAGAAAAGAGCAGATGAAAGATAAAATCCCGCATGCCAGTGCGGGATTTTAAGTGCTAATGCTGAACAAAAGCTTACAAGGAAAGAATGATGACAAAATGTTGTTCATTCAGTTAGCATATGCTAACTACAATTTAGATTATAGATTATGAACAGGTGATGTGTCAACAACAATTAACCAAACAACCTCTTTGTGCTAATATAAGTATATGAAAAAGACATTGCTGTTTTTAGTGTGCGCCTTGATGATAATTCTGACAGGATGCGATAAGACTGTTGAATATGATCAGCCTGAAGGGCATGTCTGTGACATGTCCGGTTACGGTTATGAAACCGAGAACTTTTATTACATCAATCTTGATACGATGTTTGATCTGATGGATCAGAAGAAGACATTCATCGTCTTTCTGGCCCATCTGGGCTGCCCATGGTGTGAGGAATTACTGCCGGTACTGGACAGGATCAGCACTGAGAAGGAAATGAAGGTATACTACCTGAATTCTCTCAGCGATGAAACCGTTCAGGATCAGGAAGGACTGGATAAACTATTGGAACTGGCAAGTGAATACGTAACGGAAGAGGATGGAAAGCCTGTACTATGGGCACCTTCGATCTTCTACATCCAGCAGGGAAAGATCATTGACGTCCATGAAGGTACGGTCAATACTCACCCGGCACGGGAGAGAAAGATGACGGAAAAGGAAGTTGCCAGACTTGAATATAACCTGCGCAAGGAATTTGATGCCCTGTTAGTGAGGAAATGAGCATGAGAAAGATATATGTGATTGGCGGTGCCAACGTTGACATTCTGGCCCGCAGCTATGCCCCGATAATACCTGCTGACTCCAATCCCGGTCATGTCAGCTATACCTTTGGCGGCGTAGCCCATAACATTGCCTGTAACCTGGCCAAGCTTGGCTGTCAGGTTGAATTCATCACGGCCATTTCCGAGGATAACTTCGGCAAGCAGGTGCGTCAGCACTGCCATGACGTGGGGATGAAGCTTACTCACTGTCAGTTCTTTCATGAGTATTCTACTTCTCTGTATCTGGCGATCGTACAGCCTGACGGCGACATGAACGTGGCCATAGCCGACATGGAGATACTGTCTCATCTGGATGTTGAAAAGGTCTCCAGAGTTCTTTCAGAAGCTGATGAAGACGACTTCGTGGTAATAGATACTAATCTGACAACCAATCAGATACATACTCTCGTACAGAGCTGCCCCTGCAGGATCTTTGCCGATCCGATTTCAACGACCAAGGCCGTCAAGATTCTGCCGTTTCTGGACAAGCTGTATTTCCTGAAGCCGAATCAGCTGGAAGCGGAAAAACTGTCAAACTTACCGTGCTCCAGCATTGACGGTTACGTTAACAATCTGTGTTTCTTCCTGGATAAGGGAGTCAAGAACATAGTGATTTCACTTGGTAAAGACGGGGTAATTGCCAGTAATGGCAATGAAGCCTATCACGTGGCCAACATTCCGATGGACATCGTTAATACTACCGGCGCCGGAGACAGTTTCATGGCCGGGTTCATATACGGCCAGCATAAGAACAGGACCTTCCTGGATTCACTGTTCAATGCCATGGCGGCCAGTTATGTGACGCTTATGAGCAATGAGACGGTAAACCCTTTGATGAGTGAAAAGTTATTGAAGACATTCCATGATGACATGCTGAAGAATGCCAAGGTTACCGTGCTGGCCATCTAGTGAGGTATATGATGAAGAAATTCATGCTGGCAATTCTTGCGGTAATGGTACTGTTGGTTACAGGTTGTGCAGCTGACGGCCGCGATTACAAGGGCAAGAAAGGAAAGATAGTAACCAGACAGCCGGAAGACATCCGCAGGATGTTTGATGACGGTGAAACTTTCATCGTGTTTGCCGGTACCAAGGACTGCGATTCCTGCGCCAGATTTGAGCCGATAGTCAGGGAGTTCGTTGACAGGTATGATGTAACGTTTTATTACATGCCGGCTGATGACTATGAGTCAGATACCGTAAAGGACATCATCTACAACTATCTGTACAAGCTTGATCTGACGCCTTCAACCTACATAGTGAAGGATGGCAAGGCAGTTGATCTTGAAGAGGGAGTAATTGAGTACGACGATTTAGTGAGGTGGTTACAGAAACATGAGTTCATCTACTAAGGAAACACTTACTGAAGTCATATCACGTAATGATATCATTGAAGATCTGAGGAAACTGGGCGTAAGAGAGGGAATGGTACTTGAGGTACACAGTTCACTGAGCTCTTTGGGCTACGTCGTCGGCGGGGCTCAGACTGTCGTTGATGCCCTGCTGGAAGCGGTTGGCTTCAACGGGACCCTGGTAATGCCGATTCAAAGTTCAGAGAATACCGAACCGTCATTCTGGGTAAATCCGCCGGCAGAAAGGCAGCTATGGGCCAAGATCAGAGAATCAACACCGGCCTTCAAGCCTGACGAATCAGACATAACCCACATGGGTAGGATCGCTGAGAATCTCAACAGAAGACCCGGTTCCTACCGTTCCTATCATCCAAGCTGCGCCTTTGTGACATATGGCAAGTACGGCAAGCTCATTGCTCAGAAACAGTCGCTGGACTTTCCTCTGGGAGAGCAGTCACCTCTGGCTGAAATGTACAACCTGCCAACTTACGTACTGCTATTAGGCGTAGGTTACGACAACTGTACCGGCATGCATCTGGGTGAATACCGTTCCAATGCCCGCAAGGTAAATCTGCAGGGCGGAGCAATAGAAGAGAACGGTTACAGAAAGTGGGTAAAGTATCTGGACATTACCCTTGATTCAGATGAGTTTGTTGAAATAGGAAAGGACATGGAAGAAAGAGGCATGGTAAGCGAGGGAAAAGTTGGCCATGCGGATTGCAAGCTGTTCAAGCTGGCAGATGCGGTAGACCGTACCGCAGCCTGGCTGGCACTTAAGTATCCAATGGAGTAAGCAGTATGAAGGAAATAATGATTGCCACGGGCAATAAGAATAAGACAAGAGAATACAGGGAAATGCTGGAGCCGTTAGGCTACAGGGTTCATGATTTAAGTGAGATCGAACACGTTGATCCTGAAGAGACGGGAACTACGTTCGCTGAAAACGCCCTGATCAAGGCCAGAAGCGTTCATGACAAGGTAAAGATGATGACCATAGCTGATGATTCAGGTCTTTCAATTAGAGCGCTGAACGGGGAACCGGGTATTTATTCCGCGCGTTACCTGGAACCGCATGACTACGGTTACAAGAACAGGACTCTGATATCCAGACTGCAGGGCAAGGATGACCGCTTTGCCTGGTTTACCTGTGCCATTGCCCTGATCGACCACAAGGGAGTGGAACACGTATTTGAGGGAATAATGGAAGGTGAGATAGCTACGGAACTAAGAGGAGATAACGGTTTTGGCTATGACCCGATATTCCTGGTTCCGCAGTTTGGCAAGACAAGTGCAGAACTTGAACCTGAAGTAAAGAATTCGGTATCACACCGCGGTAAAGCTACCAGAGCCTTGCTTGAATATCTCAGAAACCATCCTGAAGAGGAAGAATGATGAAAAAGGGGATAATACTTGACTGGCTACAGACCGTCAACTGGATGGCCTTCATTCTTTCGTTTGCGATAGCCGTACCGTTACTGGTAAGACCGTTTTACTATGCCCACATTGAGCCGATGCATCTGGAAGAGTATTCCGGCTTCAGCAAGGAGGAAATCAGGGAGTCATATGATGAAATGATGGACTTCTGTGTATTTGGCAAGCCGTTTGGAACCGGAAAGCTGAAGTACTCCGAAGATGGTAAGAGCCATTTTGAGGATGTCGCAAAGCTGTTCAGACTGGACTTCATCGTTCTGGCTGTAAGCTCAGCGCTGCTTGTTCTGTTCAAGGTGCTGGAAAATAGGGGCATCAGAGCAGATTATAAGCTGCATACTCCCCGCTATAAGGGAGCTGTAGGCTTGCTGGCTGGAGGAGTGCTGCTTGCCAGTGCGTGTGCCATAGACTTTGACAAGGCCTTCGTTACCTTCCACCATATATTCTTCCCGGGGAAGACCAACTGGATCTTCGACTACAGGACGGATGAGATAATCATGATCCTGCCGGAGGAATTCTTCCGCAACTGCGCCATACTCATCGTTGCGGTGATGCTGGGCTTATGTGCCTTCTTCATCATTACGGAAAACAGAAAGCTGAGGAACAGGGTATGATCCACATCGTATTATATGAACCGGAGATACCGCAGAATACTGGTAACATCATCAGAACGGCCATGGCCACCGGCAGCATGCTGCATCTGATCAAGCCATACGGATTTGTCTTCAATGAGAAGCATCTGCAGAGGGCAGGCATGGATTACATAGACAAGGCCAGCATCAGGGAACACCTGAACTGGCAGGATTTTCTGGAGAGTGAAAAGCCGGAAAACATGTATTTTCTGACCAGGTATGGACATAAGTCTCAGGACAGGTTTGATTATTCAGCCTGTAAAGGAGACATATATCTGGTTTTCGGCAAAGAGTCAACGGGCATACCGAAGCACATTCTGAAGGATCATCTTGATAACTGCGTCAGGATCCCGATGATGCCTGATGCCCGGAGCCTGAACCTTTCCAACTGCGTTGCCATCATGGTTTATGAGGTGTTGAGACAGTTGGGGCAAGATACTTGCAGATGTCGGCTAATGAGAGTATTTTAGTAATGTCAGTGAGGTAGTATTTAATGTTGGAAAGCATGAATGACATAATGTCTGTATTTGCGATCGTAGTGATCATGATTGCCATGATCCTGCTTGTTTTTCATGCGATTTCAATAAGCGTCACTGCCAGACATCTGCGTGAAGAAGCAGATTACTACAGCATTAACAAGTTTGAAAGACTGGAGGAAAAATAAATGTTTGTAAAGGCAATCAAACCGGAGAACGCCCCAAAGGCCATAGGTCCATATTCACCGGCTGTTCAGCTGGGAGACTTCGTCTACATGTCAGGTCAGATTCCGGTAGATCCAAATACCAACGAACTGGTTGGCGGTTCAATTGGAGCTCAGACTCATCAGGTAATGCAGAACATCCTGACAATTCTTGAGTCAAGAGGTCTGGAGACCAGACACATTGTCAAGACGACGGTATTCCTGACCGACATGAACGATTTCGCTGAATTCAACAAGGTCTATGCCGAGTACTTCGAAGAACCATACCCGGCAAGAAGCTGCGTTCAGGTAGGAGCCTTACCGAAGGGAGCCAACGTTGAGATCGAATGTCTCATCATCGATACTCTGAAGTACGAAAAACCAGCAGAAAGATCCTGCTGCAACGGCTGTTCAGGCTGTGAGTAACACTATGAAATCATAGTGTTTTTTTGTGCTATAATTACTGCTGTGGAGATGAAATAATGCAGATAGACAATCAGACATTGCTGCTAATAATCGGATTGCTGTTTCTTTCAGTAATTTTGATTGTGGCCCTGATCGTAAGCAACAGCCGTAACAAGATGCTGCAGGCAGTAAGTGATCAGATGCATGATCTGCATCTGGACATGACCAGGGAGATGAACGACTTCCAGATGGACATTACCAATGTCATCAAGTCAGACATCAGCAATTACAATGAGTATACTGCTGTCAGAATGGCCAGCATGGAAAACCAGGTAAATGAGAGTCTGCGCAACAGCATGGAAAAGACCAATCAGGCCTTCACCGATGTCATGGTCAAAATGGCGACTTTGCAGGAGACTCAGCAGTCACTGAATTCGCTGTCAGAGGAGATAACTTCACTACAGAATGTTCTGATAGATAAGAAATCCAGAGGCATTTTCGGTGAAGTTGAACTGTATTCCATCCTGGAAAACAGCTTCGGCGTAAACGATGAAAGATACCTCAGGCAGCATAAGCTGTCCAACGGCAACATCGTTGATGCAGCAATTGTCGGACCTGAGCCGATCGGCTTGATTCCAATTGACTCAAAGTTCCCACTTGAGAACTACAACAGGATGTATAACCAGAATCTGACCAAGCAGCAGCAGGAAAGTGCCCGCAAGCAGTTCAAGAGCGACTGCGTCAAGCATATCAAGGACATTGCGACAAAATATCTGAACACTGAGGAAACAAGTGAGTTTGCCTACATGTTCGTTCCGGCAGAAGCCGTATTTGCGGAAATCTATGGCAGATATCCAGACGTCATTGACTATTCCTATCGCTGTAAGGTATTCATCGTATCACCAACCACCCTGATGGCCTATATCACTGCCATCAAGGCTATATATCTTGGCCAGTCCAAGAATGAGAAAGTCGTACAGATGCAGCAGGAGCTGCAGAAACTGTCAAATGAGTTCGAAAGATTCACTGCCAGATGGGCAAATATCACAAAGGACTTTGAGAAGACTTCCGAGGACATACAATCGATAGACACAACTGCGAAAAAGATTGTAAATCAGTTCAGAAAAATAGATAATGTAGAATTAGATGGACTTACAGAGGTTGTTGAATATGAAGAACATTGGTCGCAGATTTATCATTCGCATATTACTGGCCGTATTGTCAGGTCTGGTAGCTGCCGTTAACCTGAATTCTTTCGTTGCGGCAGGTCAGCTGGTACCGGGAGGATTCTCCGGTCTTTCACTGCTGATCGTCAGAATTGCCAAGGCAACTTTCAACATTGAACTCAATTACAGTACGCTATACATTCTGTTTAACATACCGTGTACGCTATTGGTATATAAGAGCATCGGGCAGAAGTTTACCATCGTATCTCTGGTTGATGTTGTTGTAACAAGCTTGTTTGTACAACTGATCCCAACCATCTATGTTACGGATGACATCTTGCTGATCTGTGTATTTGGTGGCATCCTAGGCGGAATATCCGGGACTCTCGTGTTACTGGCTGATGCCTGCGGTGGCGGTACTGACTTCATTGCCATCTACTATGCCAAGAAGAAGCAGAAGTCAATGTGGAACACGATCCTGGCTTTCAACAGCGCCATGCTCATCATTTCAGGCATCATGTTCGGCTGGGAGATTGCACTGTATTCAATCATTTTCCAATACGTACAGACTCAGGTACTGGACATCTATGACAGCCGGTACAAGAGATCAGTATTCATCATCATTACCGACAAGCCAAAGGAAATTGCCCATGCGGTATTTGAAAAGTACAATCACTCCGTAACGCAGTTTACCGGCATTGGCGGTTACAGTCATCAGGAAAAGAATGTACTGTATACGGTAGTAGGAAAGTATGAAGAGCAGTCATTCATCAATCTGATCATGAGCGTTGACCCCAAGGCTTTCGTAAATGTTATGGATTCGGAGAAGGTCATCGGTAACTTCAATCAGAAACCTTATTAAATACAGGAATAACAAAAGCCCTTCACTATAGTATGGTGGAGGGCTTTTTACGTGAAAAAGAAGTGGTGGCTGATTGCCGTGATAATTATATTCATTATTCTAGGGTTGATAATTGTGCTGCGTGGGGTAGGAAATCAGATCCTTCTGAATGACATTGAGACAGTCACGGTGATGCCGGCAACGCTGCGCTGGAAATACCGGACTCAGGGAACGATAGTATCCAATAAGCATGAATACTTCTTTGAGGGAAGGATCGTGGCAGTATATAAAAAGGAAGGCGAACGTATCAGTAAGGACGAAGCCATATTCAGGTATAAGGACAATGATGACAAGGAGAAGGATTATGTCAGTGAAATTGACGGTTTTCTGGAGGAACTTACAGCAGACCGCGTCGTCATCAGTGATCTTGATTACTACCTCAGGGTCATGCTGAAGGGAAAACAATACGATCTCATCGGCAACGAATGTGAGGCTCTGTTTCTCTCTGATGGCACAGAACGGCTGGGAAGGTTACTTAATAAGAATGATTACGGCATCATGAAGGATGGCGGCATTTACTATGAATCAGACTTCAAATTGGATGATGTACAGAACCTGAAACTTAATCAGCAGGGCAACGTTACCATACTGCTTAAGGAAAATGCGGGATTAATGGCAGTTGACGAAAGAGCCGTGCTTCAGAAGAAGGATGGCAACTATCTGCTGAATTCGCGATGGCTTGAAGGCAACGTTGATGAGAAAGCCTGTCTGGTGAAGATCAACGTACTCGCCTACGAAGAGGGAAAGGCCTTCCTGGATGATCGTAGTCTGGAGGGAATGCAGGTGTGCGTCCTTTCAGATGCCATCATGGAGATACTGCAGAATGATTAAGCTTGTTGACGTCTGCAGGACATATCACCTTAAGAATCAGGATGTTAAAGCCCTGGATGGAATATCGCTGGAGATACCTGACTGTTCCTTTACGGCCATTACCGGGCATTCGGGATGTGGGAAGACGACCTTGCTCAATATCATTGCCGGTTATGACCGCCCTGACAGCGGACTGTATCTATATGACGGCAGGCTTGTGAATGACTATGATGAGCAGAAGATGACGGATTTCTACCGCCATGAAGTCAGCATGATCTTTCAGGAATTTCACCTTCTGCCGTATCTCAACGTCTACGAAAACATCCGTCTGCCGCTGCATTATCAGAAGAGAAGAAGGAATGATAAGGAAATGGATGCCGTTCTTGAACAGGTAGGATTAAGAGGATACGGCCGCTTCTATCCTCATCAGCTTTCCGGCGGACAGAAACAGCGCGTTGCCCTGGCAAGAACACTGGTCAGTGAGGTCAGGGTGGTACTGGCAGATGAGCCTACCGGGGCCCTGGACAGGGAGAATGCTGATAACATCGTGAAACTGTTAAAGGGCATGAAGGAATACGGCATGACTGTCGTACTGGTAACTCATGATGAAGGCATCGCAATGATGGCAGACAGGATCATTACGCTGGAGAACGGTCATGTGGTTAGTTAGGGAACTGCTCTTCCACCGTAAGCAGCATTATCTCAACGTCGTTGCCAACGCCATGGCGGTCTTTCTCGTGCTGATCGTCAGCGTTCTTTCCGACAGCCTTACTCGGGGAATAAACGAAGAAATAGGTTCTCTGGGACTGGATGTGACGATGCTGCAGGTGTATGGAGAAGTAAACGATTACTGGTTTGAGGACTTCTGCAGGGAGTTTGACATTAAGAAGGCAACTCTCTATTACTCCTTTCAGCATGAAGAATTCAGCGTGGTCAGCTGTAATGAGAAGCTGTATGAACTGTTTGAACCGGAACTATTGAAGGGAAGGTTTCTCAATGAAACTGACATAAGCAATAATGATAATGTTGCAGTGGTTGGTTTTGATGCATATGAGAAGAATGACCGAAAGGATACCGTTGAAATAAACGGGGTTGAATTCAGAGTCATAGGTGTACTGAACAGGTCAGAGAACAATCTCTTCGTTGATTATGACAGCAGCATCTTCATCCCAATCGGGTATGATCTCAGTACGGGAGTAAGAAATCACAGTTATTACTATGCTGAAGGGCACTATGCTGAAGCTTATCTTGAAAACATCTTCGGAGAGAACGGCTACATGCTGATAAATCAGAGTTCATTGCTGAAGACGACAGGGCAGATGAGTGAACTGGTCAGGAAAGTCCTCTTATTCATTGCCAGCGTATCACTGGCAGTGTCCATGACCGGCATGATCAACAGCATGCTTGCCGGCATCAAGGAGAGGTCATATGAAATAGGAATAAAAAAGGTTATGGGAGCCTCAGCTTTTGACGTGTATTGCGAATTTGCCCTGGAAAGCTTTGCGGTCTTCAGCCTGGGTCTGCTGATTGGAGTAATGCTGGTTATCCTGACATGCTGGCTGATAAGTTCAGCTGGTATAATCGATATCCATGTGGATTACACAGAGAATGCACGGCTGATATTCAGGCTTTCACTGGTTGGATTTGTGTGTGGACTGTATCCGGCCTGGCGGGCAGGGAGGATAACGATAATGGATGCCATCAGGAAAGTGTGATACAATTCAATCTAGAGGATTCGAATATGAGCAGAAAGTTTTTGATACCGTTTCTGATGACGGTAATATCAGTAATAATCATATTGTTATTCAGGACCAAGTTTAACTAAATGAAGAAAATAATGATCGTTGGATCTCCCGGGAGCGGGAAGAGCCATTTTTCCCGTAAACTGGCTGAGATAACAGGAATAAGTGTCTATCACATGGACATGATATATCACAATCCGGACAGAACGACCAATCCGCGTGAATACCTGATTGAAAGAGTCAGGGAGATATTCGCAAATGACAGCTGGATCATTGACGGTACATATCTGGGTACCATTGAAATGCGCTTAAAGGAATGTGACACGGTCTTTTATCTGAGATTAAGTGTCGAGGAATGTCTTAAGGGAGTAACCGGCAGAATTGGCCAGCCCAGAAGTGACATGCCATGGACTGAAGAGGAGGCTGATCCTGAATTCATTGAATACGTAAGAAACTTTGAATATGATCAGAAACCGCGCATGGAAAAACTGCTTGACCAATACAATGACAAAAACATCATCATACTGACTTCTCATGAGGAAGCGGATGAGTACCTGGAGAAACTGAGAAATGAAGAATGTTGAATTAAGAAGCGCTGAAGATCTGCATGCACTTGTACAGGAGCTGGGCTTTCTGCCATTCTTTGTTAATGACGTAAAGGGCTTCTCCATAGAGGAGCATACTCCTGTTGACCTGTGGTTTACCAGTGAGGAAGGGCCATGGGAGTGGAAGGGACAGGTTCTTCGAATGGGGAACTGCGTTTACGGCAAGTTCTTCAACGGCAAGGCAGGATTCGTTTCAAGAAAGTGGTTCAATGACTTTGCCAATTTCCGCAGAGACGGGTATGACTTTGATTCCCGAATTGATGACGGCCTGAAGGTTGAGATGGCCGATCAGAACATTTATGAGGAATTACTGAAGCAGAAGTCAGTAATATCCAAACTGATCAGGCAGAGGACCGGATACTGGGGCAAGGAAGGCAAGAGCGGGTTTGATGCGATAATGACAAGACTGCAGATGCAGACCTATGCCATAACCTGTGACTTTGAATATGAGACGGGCAAGAACGGTAAGCCGTATGGCTGGGGACTTGCCAGATATACGACTCCGGAAGCATATCTGGGAAGATCATTTATTAATAATGTATATAAGAAAACTCCTGAGGAATCATTCTACCGGATGTTTGATCATCTGAAGAAAAAGCTCCCTGAAGCGGAAGGTGTCAGGATAGGAAAGCTGCTTGGATACAAGGGAAAGATACTGGAAAAGAAGAAAAGAAAATGACGTCCGAAGAGGACGTTTTCTATTGTTTTCAGGCTAAAAAAATTTCGTGAAAATTTTATCGATTTTTTTCATAAAAGTTGTTGACATTGGTTCTTTAGTGGGGTATATTATTAAAGCACGCGCGGAAAAACGCAGTGCCGAAAACCTCTTCGGAGGTCGGGATTGTTCTTTGAGAAACAAACAGAAACACACGTCAAGAAATTTGAGTAGAATACTCAGAGATATCTGTAAGATATCTGGATAACTAAGAAATTAAGCAAAGAGCTATAATAAATCAAACGGAGAGTTTGATCCTGGCTCAGGATGAACGCTGGCGGCGTGCCTAATACATGCAAGTCGAACGAAG
>ONPK01000148.1 GCA_900319675.1 uncultured Bacillota bacterium | reverse complement strand
GCTGACTTTGACTTGATCTTGCTCTTTAACAGGTTGGAAAGCTTGAAGCCGATGATCCTGTCCAGGATCCTTCTGGCTTCCTGGGAATATACCATCTGCATGTCAACCTTGCTTGGATGCTCGATGGCTTCAGTAACGACAGGCTTGGTGATTTCATTGAATACTACTCTGTTATTGTCATCCAGAGACAGATTAAAGCGGTTGGCAATGTGCCAGGCAATGGCCTCTCCCTCACGGTCAGGGTCTGTTGCCAGATAAACACTGTCAGCCTTCTTTATCTTCTTTTCCAGATCTTCAATTACGTCCTTCTTGTCCGGACTGTCAATGTAAGTTGGTTTGAAGTCATTGTCTACGTCAACGCCAAGTCCGCCTTTGCCGCTGGTTGCCAGATCTCTGATGTGTCCCTTTGAGGATACGACCTGATAACCCTTGCCAAGGTACTTCTCAATGGTCTTGGCCTTTGATGGCGATTCAACAATTACCAATTTGCTCATAAAACTAATCTCCTGCCTGTATGTATCAATTGTTATTTTAAACGAATTAAATATATATCACTATATTCGGTGTTGTAAAGTTTTTTACTGATAATCTATCAGAATCATGCTGGCTCCCAACTGCAGTAATCTGTTGCACCCGCTGCCGTTTACGTCGGTAAGTCTGTGAGGGACGGCATATATGTCCCTGCCCAGATCAAGGGCATGCCTGACGGTTATCATGGACCCGCTTCTGATCCTGGCTTCCGGAACGATGACTGCTTCAGACAGGGCTGCGATGATGCGGTTGCGGAACGGAAAGTTCTCCCTGCAGCAGGCCATTGATGCCGGATATTCGCTGATCAGCAGCTGTTCTTCAGCCATTCTTTCATAGAGTTTCCGGTTGCCTTCGGGATAGACGACGTCAACCCCGTTACCAAGCACGCCAATCGTCCTAAGAGCGTTCTTGTGGGCAACACTGTCAATTCCCCTGGCCATACCGGAAACGACCGTAAAATCGTTTCTGAGCGCTCTGACGATGCTTCTGGTACACAGTTCCCCGTATTCACTGCAGTCCCGGCTGCCAACCACGGCAACCTTCCTGCCTTTCAGCAGTTGCGGATCTCCCCGGTAAAAGAGAACATAAGGAGGATACTTCAGTTCCAGCAATTCCGGCGGATAGTCCTCATCAAAGACGGTGATGGCATCCTGCAATGGTATCTCATCACTTATTTCTTCCTGTTCTTCCAGGGCTTTCCTTATCTTGAAGAATCTGCCCTCATGTCTTATTGCCAGCCTTATAAGATAATCTCTCATGACAATCATTATCATGAGAGATGACTTTTTCCTAAAACAGTCTGTCCTGCATTGCCTCAAATACCGGGCGGTATGAACGGCGGTGTATCGGTGTTACCCCATATTTTTCCAGAGCCTCCAGGTGGGCTTTGGTGCCATATCCCTTGTGTCTGGCAAAGCCGTATTCGGGATAGATCCTGTCATATTCATACATGATCCTGTCCCTGGTCACCTTGGCCAAAATGCTGGCTGCGGCAATGTTGCAGCTGAGGGTATCACCCTTGATCAGGGATATTACCTTCTTGTCTATGTAGAGATCCACGGCATCGGTGAGAACGATGTCTACCGGAGCCTTCAGGGCTATTTCCGTCATGGCCTTGCGGTCCGCTTCCAGAATGTTGAGCCTGTCGATCTCCTCGGGTTCCACAATCTTTATTTCATAAAAGAGCGCATCTCTGATTATGATGTCATAAAGCGCTTCCCTCTTCTTTTCGGTAAGCTGCTTGGAGTCATTGATGTCTCCTGAATCATATCCTTCAGGAAAGACGACACCGGCAACTACCAGCGGCCCGGCCAGTGGCCCTCTTCCGGCCTCATCCAGACCTACTACCAGTTTTCCCTGCCTCCAGTATTCATTTTCGTACTTATTTTCAGTCTTCATCCGGTTTCTCCCAGCTGATGGTACCGATTAGACCATCTCTAAGCTCGTTAAGATAGACCGCTTCCGTCCTCTTATTGGCCAGGATGTAGCGTATTGAATATATGACCAGTTCGCTTATCGGCAGTACATTGTCACTTATAGAACCGCACAGCGCCAGCTTCATGGCAACTTCCTGATCTTCAAACTTCGGCCATAATACGCCCGGGGTATCTAATAAGGCTACATCAGGTGAAACCTTGATCCACTGTAAGGACTTCGTTACACCCGGATGATCTGCCGTTTTGGCCATCTTCTTGCGGGATACGCTGTTGATCAGTGTGCTTTTGCCGACGTTTGGAATGCCGACGACCATGGCCTTGATCTCCACGTGCTTCATGCCTCTGGCCTTCTGTTTGGCGATCTTTTCCTTCATTACCTCCTGACAGGCTGCGGATATGATCTTGTTGACGGGATCATGAATGAGGTCCAGAGCAACGGTCTTGTGGCCGTCACGGGCAAAACGTGATACCCACCTGGCGGTGATATCACTGTCTGCTCTGTCTTTCTTGGCCAGAACGATCAGTCTCGGCTTGCTGCCGATGATCTCGTTCAGTACGGGATTGATCGAACCGTTGGGCATGCGGGCATCGCGAAGTTCGATGACCATGTCAACAAGCCTGATCTTCTCTTGCATTTCCCTTCTGGCCTTGGCCATGTGGCCGGGATACCAGTTAATGCTGGCGCTCTGTATGTTCTCACTCATCTTTAACACCTTTGTCTATTCAATACTACATTAAATCCCCATATGCTTGTCAAATGAAAAAATCTCCCTGACGAGAGATTCAGTGGTTGATGTAGCCGAATTCACTGAACGGAAACAGTACCAGAATACCAACCGACTTGATCTTCTTGGCACTGAAAGGTCCGTACACGCGGGAGTCGGCCGATACTATCCGGTTGTCTCCCATGCAGAAGTACTCATCTTCACCAAGGGTGAACCTGAAGTCATGGGTAAAGACATCGCTGTGGGCCCTGGCTTTTTCCTGTTCAACGTATTCACTGTCCAGGAAATTCTGCTCATAGACTTCCCCGTTGACGTAGAGAACATCGTTTTTAAACTCAATGGTCTCTCCCGGCAGTCCTATGACTCTCTTTATGAGATCTTCCTTCTTTTCATCAAGGCGAATGACGACGACATCAAAACGATCGATACCGCTGATGTTTCTGGTAACGATGCTGGAAAATCCTATTAAACCGTCCTTGACCTGCGGATGCATGCTTGAACCCTGAACCTGAACAGGTCTGAAGAAGAAGGTCGTGATCAGAAAGCACGTAATGAATGTTACCACTACGGTCTTCAGTATGTCCTTTATGTCTTCCCATTCCATCATCAGGAACATTGCACAGGCAGCCAGAAGATCAATGAGCCTGTCCTTTACTGATGTCATCTTGTAAATTCTCCTTTAGTAATAAGAGCTGGACAACTGCCAGCTCTCATTAATTAACGTTTTTCCTCAATACGGCTAGCCTTGCCAGAACGTCCACGTAAGTAGTATAACTTACTCCTTCTGACCTTACCTCTGCGTACTAATTCAATCTTGTCAATGATTGGTGAATGAACAGGGAATGTTCTTTCAACACCGATGCCACTTGACATTTTACGAACTGTAAATGTCTTAGCGATGCCGCTACCATTGGTTCCGATAACAACACCTTCATAAACCTGAATACGGAACTTGTCACCTTCCTGGATCTTTACGTGTACTCTTACTGTTGAGCCACTTCTTAATTCAGGAACATCATTGCGTAACTGAGCGTTAGTAATTTCTCTAACTAAACCTAAATTCATCTTACGCCTCTCCTTCTAACGTGCATGTCAATAGTTCATGAACCATCTTATATCAGCGGAACTATCTAGCTTTCGCCCCAATATATTATCATACTGAAAGGAGAGTTTCAACCATTAATTTCAGCTGTTAATAAAGTGCCAGACATGACTCCACGATGTCCCAGAAGCGTTCAACATTGACGCCTGTGGCAACATGGACATTCGGTTCCTTCTTCCAGAAGTTGATCAGGTCGCAGTTGGTACGGCCATACGATACTTCGCTCTTATTGTCAATGTTGACATTGCAGTAATTGAGTTCCAGAACGGAATTGTCAATCAGATAGGCAATGGTTACCGGATCATGCAGTGGACCGCCAACCAGATGGAAGGCTGTGAGCTGAGTCTGATTGTAGAATTCCATCATTTCCTTGAACAGCGTGCTGGCCTTGTTTCCAAGCTGGGCCATTCTGTCTATTACCTCCTGGTAGCAGCGTACCTGTCTTGTGACGTCGAGTCCGCACATTACGATCGGTAATCCTGACTCAAAGACGATCTTGGCAGCGTCTGCATCAGCGAAGATGTTGAATTCAGCTGCCGGGGTGATGTTTCCGGCACCGGCTGAACCGCCCATCAGAACGATCTGTTTGATCTTGCTTATGATTCTCGGCTCCATTCTCATCGCCAGAGCTATGTTTGTAAGAGGACCGGTAGGAACAAGAGTGATGTCACCTTCTGACTGCATCAGAGTCTTGATGATGAAACTGACGGCGTGAATCGGTTCCGGCCTTCTTGTCAGTGGGGCAAAGGCCGGGCCGTCCAGGCCGCTCTTGCCGTGGATGAATTCGGCATGAATGGGATCCTTTACCAGCGGTCTCGCACTTCCGGCATATACCGGTACGTTGATGTCGAGATGCTGGCAGACCTTCAGGGCATTGGTTACGGTCTTCTGCAGGGTCTGATTGCCTGCTACTACGGTAATGCCCAGTAGTTCAATGTCAGGGTGTCTGGCTGCCATCATGATGGCAACGGCGTCATCGTGTCCCGGATCGCAATCCAGGATAATCCTTGTTTTGCTCATGTGATCGATCCTCCAATATTATCTATTTATCTTCGTACCTTCATTATAACAAAAACAGTCTTTCCTTGAAGACTGTTTTCTAGATGTTAAGTTCGATTCTGATGTCTTCCAGCATTCTGGCTTCTTCATCTGACAGTTCCCTGTTTTCCAGAAGGTCAGGTCTGTTGATGAGCGTCTTCTTGAGACTTTCGTACAGTCTGAACTTTCTGATGTTTTCATGATGTCCTGATAACAGTACCTCCGGAACCACCTTGCCCTCGAAGTCCACTGGTCTGGTGTACTGAGGATATTCCAACAAGCCGTTTTCAAAGGTCTCGTCAACCGTGCTTTCAGCGGTTATTACCCCTTCTACCAGTCTGGTAACGGCATCGGTTATGACCATGGCTCCCAGTTCCCCACCGGTAAGAATGTAATCACCGATGGAAATCTCCTCATCTACATAGTCGGATATTCTGGCATCGTAGCCTTCATAGTGGCCGCAGATGATGACGATGTCTTCCTTTTCCAATAACTCATGGGCCTTCTTCTGATCAAAGGTCTTTCCTGTCGGGTTCATCAGAATGACATGGCTCTTTTCCGTTCTGACCGTATTCAGGCAGTCCACGATTGGCTGGCACATCA
>ONPK01000077.1 GCA_900319675.1 uncultured Bacillota bacterium | reverse complement strand
CAGGGAAGTTGCTGATGAAGTTCTGAAGCAGGCCGTTGAAGACAGAGATTACGAAGTAAAGGAAATCAGATAATGGATAACTGCTGCCGCCACAAACAGAGAAGCGAGGAAGAGATAAAGTCCCTGACGACCAGACTCAACAAGATAGAAGGGCAGATCAGAGGCATTAACAGGATGATCGCTGATGACCGCTATTGCGTTGACATACTGATGCAGGTATCTTCCGTTCAGTCAGCTCTCAATGCCTTTAACAAGGAACTGTTAAGCAGTCACATAAAGTCCTGTGTCGTTGATGACATCAGAAACGGCAGGGATGAAGCTGTAGACGAGTTATGTGAACTTCTGAAGAAGACAATGAAATGAGGTAATTATGAAGAAAACCCTAAGATTACTGTTAAGTCTGCTGATGGTCATGACACTGATCGGATGCTCTGAGAAAAAGGCTCCGGAAGATCCAAACACAAAGTACTATGGCAGATATGAAACCATAAGACTGGAATCAATGGATGATAGGTTCACTCAGGACATAATGGATGTCGTACTTGAACAGATGCAGCAGGAAAAAACACTGTTCTACTTTGATTTCGGAGAAAAATCCTATATCTACAATCCGGATGGAAAAGGTGGACACGTTCAGTTTGAAATAACCGTTGATTTTGACAAGCTGCAGATGAGAACATCTGATACTGACGTCATGGATTTCAGATTTGAAGACGGTAATCTGATCGTTGAAGATATCAATTCTCAGATCAGATTCGTAATGTCCAAGGACAACTGAGTAAATAAAGCCCTGAGTATCAGCTCAGGGCATTTTTTTATTTCTTTTCTGTTTTCTTTTCAGGTTTCTTCTCAGAAGCGGCCTTGGCATTCTCCTGATCGATCTTTGCGTTTTCTTCTTCTTCAAGAACTCTGTAGGCAACCTTGCCGACCAGTGTCTTTGGCAGTTCATCTCTGAATTCAATGTCATATGGCATTGCATACTTGGCAATGTGCTTGCGGCAGTATGTCAGGATCTCTTCCTTAACGGAATCATCTGGAACTACGTTTGGTTTCAGAACGACGAATGCCTTTACCTTCTGCATCTTATATGAGTCCTTAACACCGATTACACAGCTGTATAATACCTTCGGATTTGCGTCGATGACGTTTTCAATCTGTGAAGGGTAGACATTGTAGCCAGAAGAGATGATCATTCTCTTGATTCTCTGCTTGAAGTATACGAATCCGTCAGCGTCCATGGCACCCAGGTCACCGGTGTGCAGATAATATCTGCCGTCTTCATGCTTCTGAATGGTCTGTCTGGTTTCTTCTTCGTTCTTCAGATAACCCAGCATTACACTTGGTCCGTTCAGACAGATTTCGCCTTCCTCGCCAACCGGAACCTGCTTTGTTGTGCCTGGTTCACAGATGATGTAGGTAGTATCAGGATATGGCAGGCCAATGCTGCCAGGACGGTAGTCATTTGAAGGTGTCAGACAGCTTGCCGTAACGCATTCGGTTGTACCGTATCCTTCACGTACCTGAATCTTGGCACCGTGATCCTTCAGGAACTTGTCAACCTTTGTCTTAAGTTCAACTGACAGTGAGTCACCGCCTGAATACATTCCCTTGAGGAATGACAGGTTAGCGAGTTCAAGACCCTTTGTTCTTAACAGAGCTTCATAAAGGGTAGGAACACCGGCAATGAAGTTAGGTTTCTTCTTGACCAGCATCTGAGCATATGTCTTAACGGTGAACTGTGGAATCAGGTCACAGCAGATGCCCTTGACCATGCAGGTGTGGATGCCGATACCCAGACCGAAGCCATGGAATAATGGCATGACTGCCAGGATCTTCTGGCCTTTTTCATAAGGAACTTCCATTGCTACGCTTGACTGTAAGGCACAGGCGTTGAAGTTCAGGTCACTCAGCATGATGCCCTTGGTTGTACCGGTAGTACCGCCTGAGTAAAGGATTACAGCCGTACGGTCAACTCTGAATTCGATCTTCGGTAATGGCAGAGGGAATTTGCTGCCATAATGCAGGAATTCCTTCCATGTCAGTGAATAGGCCTGATTTGGCAGATTGCTGTACTTGCCGAAATTCTTGATCTTATAAGGAAGTTCAAGATACTTTGGAAGTTCATCAGATACCTGAGCCATCAGGATGATGACTGTGTGGTCACAGCCTTCTCTGGCGGCGACGATCTTTTCATAGAACTGATCAAGAGTCAGGATGACCTTTGAATTTGAGATGTTCAGATAGAATGTGATCTCGCTTTCTGCTGAGAGAGGGTGGATCATGTTAGCAATGGCGCCGATTCTGTTTACGGCATAGAATGTATCAATTGCCTGCGGACAGTTAGGCATGCAGATCGTAACTGCATCTCCTTCACGGATGCCAATGCTTGTAAGTGCCTTGGCTGTTAGTTCAACCTTGCCAAGGAATTCTCTGTATGTAGTTTTCTTTCCCATGAATTCATATGCGACTTCATCAGGATATTTAGCTGCATTTTTCTTAACCAGCTGGAACATTGTCAGCTGCGGATAGTCTATTTCGTGTTTTTCATCAAAGAAATGTTCCCATCTTTCGTTCATACTTATTCCTCCAACCTTTGTATTCTAACACAAAAACTTGTGATTTGTACCATAAATGATAATTTATTGTCTTCTTTTAATATTGATGTATTTAAGATATAATTATCTGGTGAAATGGGGATTTTGAATGTTTCTTAAGAGAATAGAATTACAGGGATTCAAGTCATTTGCGGAAAGAACAGTCATAACCTTTGATTCTCCATATACCGGCATCGTCGGGCCTAACGGCTGCGGCAAGAGCAACATTTCCGATGCGGTAAGATGGGTATTAGGTGAACAGTCAGCCAAGAACATGCGTGGAACCAGCATGACTGATGTCGTTTTCGCAGGTGCAGAAGGTAAAAGAGGGGTCAACATGGCTGAAGTTACCCTGGTCTTTGATAATTCCCGTCACTTTCTTAACAGTGAATATACTGAACTGGAGATTACCAGAAGACTATACAAGAACACCTCTGAAAGTGAATACCTGATCAACAATACACCATGCAGACTCAAGGACATCGTTGACCTTACTCTCGACAGCGGCCTGGGAAGAGACTCACTGAGCATCATTTCTCAGGGTAACATCGCTGCTTTTGCCGAGGCAAAGCCCATTGAGAGAAGGGCACTGTTTGAAGAGGCTGCCGGTGTGGCAAAGTACAAGAAGAGAAAGACAGAGTCCTTGAACAAACTGGCAAGGACACAGGACAACATCGACAGAATGCAGGATGTTGTAAACGAGCTGGAAAAGCAGGTTGCTCCATTAAGAAGACAGGCAAGGAAGGCTCAGCAGTATGAGGAAAAGAAGAACAGACTTACGGAAATTGAAATAGCCGTAATCGTCAATGAGATAAACAACTATCTGGCTGATCTTGATACCATTGAAAAGGAACTCGATGACCTGGGCTTCCAGGAAGTCAGTGACAAGGCATCCATCCAGATCATGGAAAATGAGGTAGATGAACTCAAGTCACTGATCAAGAATCTGGATGACAGCGTTCAGAAACAGCAGGATACGCTTCTCAAGGTACTCAATGAAATACAGGTACTTGAAAGAAGAAAGATCGAGATTGAAGAAAAGCGCAAGTACATAAGAGAATCAGGTACTGATGAAGCCAAGAGGCAGCAGGTACAGCAGATGCTGGAAGAGGCCCGTCTGGAATTTGAAGACAGACAGAGCCGTTTTGATGTGCTTGATGCTGCCATAACAAACCTTCAGGAGAGGATCGAAGGATATGACAATCTGCTGGCAGAAAAGCAGGCAGAACTTGAAAAGCTGACGAACAATCTTAACTATCTGAACAACAGAAAGAGCGTACTGGATTCACAGATCCAGGCACCTTTCCAGGGACACGCCGGTGTAAAGAGCATCATGGAAGCCAAGAACGTACTACCTGGCATCCACGACATCATCAGCAATCTGTTTGTTCCTGATGAAGGATATCAGCTGGCAATCTCAACAGCTCTCGGCAATGCCGTATATCACATCGTTACGACGGATGAAAGGGCAGCCAGGGGAGCAATCAGATATCTTAAGGATAACAAGAGCGGCAGAGCAACATTCCTGCCGATGAACGTAATGAAGCCACGTTACGTCAGTAATGACCACCTGTTCATTGCCGAGCATACCAGCGGATTCCTTGGTCTGGCCAGTGACTTCGTAGACTGTGAGGAACAGTATGACGGCATCTTACTGTCACTGCTGGGCAACGTCATGGTCACTGAAAACCTGGAGGCTGCCAATGAACTGGCAACCAGACTGAAGCAGCAGTATAACATCGTAACCGTGGACGGTGATGTCGTTCACCGCGGCGGTTCAATGACAGGCGGCTATAACAGAAGAATGGATTCATCTCCTATGACCGTCAAGAGCATGCTGGAAGACGTTGAAAGACAGCTGAAGGCTGCCAGGGATAACTATGATAAGTCATACAGCGAATATCAGAAGATCAGCAAGCTGAAGACAGAAGATGAAGATGAGCTCATCGCCAACAGAATACAGTCAGCAACCTTGCAGCAGGTACTGGCCGCCAAGCGCAGCAAGTACGAGCAGCTCAAGGAAGAATATGACCGTATCAGAACTGATGATGAGGAAAGCGGTACTTCATTTGAGACAGAACTCATCGACAATCTCAACAAGGCATATGCCAACAGAGACGAAATTACCAATGACATCTCTGCCAAGAGATCAAGAAGAGTAAGTGCCTCAGCAGATGAACAGCGTAAGGAGATCCAGTTGCGTCAGAAACGTCAGCAGCTGACTCTTATCACCATGAACATCAACAATTCCCAGATTGAAAAAACCAGACTGTCAACCTTAAGAGACGGCGCTCTGGAAAGATTAAGCAGGGAATATCACATGACCTACGAATTTGCATCTGAAAAGTCATTTGAAGGCATCGATATGGAAGAAGCCAAGCAGGAAGTACTTGTACTAAGACAGGAAATAGCTGCTCTTGGCAACGTCAACCTTGATGCTCCAAAGGACTATGAGGAAGTCAACGGGCGTTACGAATTCATGGTTTCTCAGCTGAATGACCTGCAGTCCAGCAAGGATCAGCTGTTAAAGGCCATAACCGAAATGGATACGGTAATGGTAAAGCAGTTCAAGGAGATGTTTGACAAGATCAACAAGTCTCTCAGTGAAGTATTCACCATCCTGTTCGGCGGTGGCAAGGCCAGGCTCATACTGGAAGACCCTGATGACATACTGAACACGGGAATTGACATCAACGTTCAGCCTCCGGGAAAGAACATTCAGAACATCAGACTGTTCTCCGGCGGTGAAAAGAGCCTGATCGCCATCTGCGTGCTGTTTGCAATACTGAAGGCCAGACCGATGCCGTTATGCATCTTCGATGAGGTAGAGGCATCTCTTGACCAGGGTAACGTAGACCGTTTTGCCAGATACATTCACCAGTTCTCAGAGGATTCACAGTTCATCGTGATCACTCACAGACCTGGTACCATGACTGAGTGTGATACGCTGTACGGCATCACGATGGCTCAGCAGGGCATATCCAAGGTAATTCAGGTCAAGTTAAAGGAAGCATTGTCATATGCTGATGAAGGAGACGAGAATGGGACTGTTTGATAAGAAGGATAAGAGGCAGAAGAAGGAAAGCGGAATCACCAAGTATCTTGAAGGCTACAACAAGACCAACAAGTCTCTCGCCAGCAAGATCACAGAGCTTTTCGGCGGTGTTACGGCCATAGATGATGATCTGTTGGAACAGCTTCTGGTTGTGCTCATTCAGGCCGACGTAGGAGTAGTTACTAGTGAAAAGATCATTGAAAAGCTGAAGCAGAAAATTGCCGATGACTTTCTGACCAGGAAGGATCAGTGTCTGGATGCACTTGCTGAAGTCATGACGGAAGTGTATGATCCTGATTCAGTCAGTGATCTGGAATTCACCAAAGGTGAAACCAAAGTCATCATGATGGTTGGAGTAAATGGTTCCGGCAAGACGACTTCCATTTCCAAGATCGCCAAGTACTACATGAACCAGGGCTACACTGTAGGTCTGATCGCTGCTGATACCTTCAGGGCAGGGGCAGTTGACCAGCTTGTCAGATGGGCTGAAAGGCTTGGCATTGAATGCATCACCGGTAAGGAAAACGCCGATCCGGCAAGCGTAATGGTAGATGGTATTGATGCAATCAACGATGTTGTTGACGGTGTTTACACATTCGAGAATGTTACAGCAGACCACACAATTGCAGCAACTTTCGAGGAAATACCGTTTGTCGAAGCATCCTTCACTACCAATCCTGAAGCATTAGGGAATACGCTAAACATCGCTCCAGGAGATTTGGTTGAATACACAAGCACAAGTATCAACGCTCATCATATAGCTTGGACTTTCGATGGTGGAGATACGTTAACTTCACCGCAAAACTATGTTCCTGTTAGGTATAGAGACGAGGGCACTTTCCTTACAACTCTTGTCGCCTACAATGAAGACGAAA
>ONPK01000027.1 GCA_900319675.1 uncultured Bacillota bacterium | reverse complement strand
GCCCATTTCATTCAGTTCGTCTATCAGATCAAATATTCCCGGATAAGGCACGGTAGTATCATTGCAGTGGATGGCATAATGCCTCTTGAACTCGGCAAAGACCTCCTCAAAAAGAGGATTTTCATCGCCGTCCGGAACGGATAGAACCATCAGTCTTCTGACCCCGTTACCAACGAAACTTCTGACTTCCTCAAGCGTTCTCTCGGGCATTCCAAACGCCCTCAGAGCGGCATTTGCACTGCCCTGAAGATCCTTCAGGGTATCCAGTAACGTGCCGTCCAGATCATATACTACTGCCTTATATTTCATGTAAACTCCTGGCGCGCCAGACAGGACTTGAACCCGCAACCTTTTGAATCGGAATCAAATGCTCTATCCATTGAGCTACTGGCGCATTGCGATAACAGTATAGCATATTTTAAAGTCATCTTATAGAATTCAAGGGTCATAAGTGCTAAAATACACTTGTAATTCTGTTAAGGAGGATACAGTATGAAAAAGTTTTTCCAGGAATTCAAGGAATTCGCAATTGGCGGAAATCTGATCGATATGGCAGTTGGTGTCATCGTTGGCGGTGCCTTCAACAAGGTTGTCGGATCACTCGTAGCTGATGTATTCACACCGGCTCTCGGCCTGATTTTCGGCAGTAAGATGAATTTTGAAGAATTAAGAATCGGCGGAGAAAACGGAATCCTGATCGGTAACTTCATCAATGCCATCATTACCTTCATCCTGACAGCCTTATGTCTGTTCAGCCTCATCAAGGCAATCAACGCTGCCAAGAGATCAATGAAGAAGGAAGAGGAAGCTGCTGCTGAAGAACCGGCACCGGCTGAGCCAAGCGATGAGGTCAAGTTACTGACCGAAATCAAGGAACTCTTAGCCAATAAGAAGTAACAGAAGAAAAAAGGAACCCAGGTTCCTTTTTTTATTACATCAATGGAGCAAACAGTCTGATTATGGAAACGACCAGTGTCCAGACGACACCCTGGTCACATTCCTTCTTTTCCATTCTGTGTGATTCCTCAATGGTCTTTACCATGTCATCCTTGACCTCCAGAACCTTTTTGGATCCATACAGGTAGGTTCCGTTTTCAAAGTGCAGGTACAGACTGCGGTAGTCAAGGTTGATCGTACCGACCGTGGCTGTCACGTCATCACTTACGAAGACCTTGCTGTGGATGAAGCCCGGAGTGTATTCGTAGATCTTTACCCCGCCTTCCACCAGCTGAGAATAGAACGACCTGGTGATGAACCAGACGATCTTCTTATCCGGGATGCCCGGAGTGATTATTCTTACGTCTACGCCTCTTTTTGCGGCCAGTATCAGGGCATTGAGCATTTCCGTATCAACGATCAGATACGGGGTGGCAATGTAGACATAGTCATTGGCCTGATTGATGATGTTGAGATAGACGTTCTGACTGGTCAGATCATCGTCAAACGGCGTCTCACCGTATGCTGATACATAGCCGTCATGTTTTTTGACAGGTTCAAACTCAGCCTTGAACTTCGTATAGTCGGTGTCTTCCTTTCTGAGAGCATTCCAGTTGGTCAGAAACAGCACGGTATATGACCATACGGCTTCTCCCTTTACCATCATGACATTATCCTTCCAGTAACCGAATCTTTCCTTCTGATTGATGTACTCATCAGCCAGGTTTATGCCGCCTGAGAAGGCTACCTTGCCGTCGATGACCATGATCTTGCGGTGATCACGGTGGTTCATGATGATGTTCAGTATCGGGTTGATGCGGTTGAAGGTAATGGCCTTTATGCCTTTCTTTTCCAGCTCATGGACATAGCTTGGCGGAAGCGTACCGATCGAGCCGAGGTCATCGTACATTACTCTGACGTCAACTCCCTGAGCTGCCTTCTCCTCCAGAATGTCCAGAATGCTGAACCACATCTCACCTTCCTCAACGATGAAGTACTCCAGGAAGATGAACTTTTCTGCCTTGCGCAGTTCCTCTAACATGCGTGGGAATCCGGCTTCACCGGATGGGTAATATTCAAAACCCTCATTGCGGTAGAACGGTGCCCGGCTGCTTTCAGCCAGATACCTGAACTGTCCCTTCAGTTCAGGATTCTCATTGCACATCTCATCCAGGACTTCCGGATCCTGCTTGAAATACTTACGGGCATCAAGCGTTGACTCCTGAATGGAGCGGAACGTCCCGCTGATGAACAGGTTGCCGCTCAGAAACAGGTACATTGCCGTGCCAAACACCGGCATCAGGACTATCAGCAGTATCCATAACATGTCGCTGGACAGATGCTTGCTTCTGGTTACCAGTAACAGGATGATGACGGCACTGGCCAGGTTCAGCGCTTCTTCGATCCATGGTGCCTTGCTCTGGAAATAATGGAAGACATTATACAGAAGCAGGAACTCAATGACGCCCAGAGCTACCATAAGAATCATTCGGTTGGTTATCGGCCAGACGTATCTTCTTTTCTTTCTCTTACTCTTTTGCACCGGTATCATTGACATCTTCTTCTATCTCCTTCATTACGAACAGACCGCCGCTCATGAAGCGGTACATCATGAAATTTACCAGCAGGCTGTTGGCTATGAAATGCAGCAGCATCACCAGTGACTTCCAGAACATGCTTCCATTAAAAAGATCACTGTACATGTAGTACTGCATCAGTCCCATGCCCATGAGTATGTTGACGACGTGACTCTCGAATCTGATCTTTACTGAATAACTCTTTCCACAGTGAGGACAGTTCATGATCCCATAGCGGGATTCGCATTCCTGCCCGCAGTTTGGACAGCTGAATACGTTCATGTATGTCTTCAGAAAACTCTTAAAATCCTTTTTCATATGTTCAATTAGTACGATTTAATTATACCCTATAACTTCTCATTTGAGTTATAGGATAACACTGTTTTGTGTAAGATAAGAGTGTGGCTTTTTGACGGAAATTTCATTTGGGAATCATATTGATCTCTCGCGATATAATCGGTCAGTTCATACTCTTGTCTTACGCATTCGCTTATGCATGTTGGGATATGGTAGTATGCCTTACGCTCGTGTCATGCGACTAATCTGGATGAAAACAGCTGTTATGAACGTAAAAGCACACATAATCAAATACAACGCAAAGGAGGAATGAAAATGTATGTATAGCGTTGGTATTGATGCCTCAAAAGGCAAATCAACTGTATGCATCCTCAAGGAAACTGGAGAATGCATTCTTACTCCAAGAGACTTCAACCATACTAAAGATGACCTTGAAGCCCTTGACCAGACTATTCAAAAACTGACCGGCAAGAATGATGTCAGGATTGTGATGGAAGCGACTGGCATCTATCATTGGCCTCTCTTACTGTTTCTTAAGAGGAAAGGTTACTTCGTTTCAGTCATTAACCCCTTAAGAATGAAACTGTTCGCCAAAAGCTATAACTTCAGAGGAATCAAGACTGATAAATATGACTCAACCATCATAGCCGCTTATGGCTGCGAAAAATGGTTTTCTCTTCAACAATGGGATTTCAACGATGATACCAGAGATGAACTGAAAAGACTCGCCAGGTCCTATGTCAGCTATCAGAAGCCCAAAATTTCTGTAAAACAGTCTCTGGATCTTGAATTGGAGAAGTGCATGCCTGGAATCAAAAATCTCTTTTCAGATGATCAGAAATTATACAGTTTCATTCTGTTTTTCCAGCATTTTGATAAGATAACCGCCTTGTCTCAGAAAAAGTTCCTGAACAAATTTGACAGATGGGCCAAAAAGAAAGGATACCGATTCCACAGTTCAACTCCTACCAAGATATACGAACTTGCCTCATCAGGTATCCCTACCGTCCCTTTCGATGATTCCTGTGTTCTCATTATTGAAAATCTGGTTAACACGCTGATCACCATTGATAAAGGGCTCAATGACATTTTAACACGTATGCATCAGTTAGCGTCATCTTTACCTGAATATGATGTTGTTTTAAACATGTCTGGTGTCGGTTATACATTAGCCCCGCTGATCATTGCCGAGATTGGAGATGTCAGACTGTATCGTAGTAAGAAGTCTCTTGTCTGTGCTGCCGGCATTGATGTGCCGCCATATGAATCGGGTCAGTTTAAAGCTTCTCACAGGGTCATTACCAAGAAGGGCAACAGTAATATCAGACGTCATCTTTACCTGGTTATGAATTCCTTATATGTTACCAAGCCTAAAAAAGATTCCGCTGTTTATGAATTCATGATCAGGAAGAAAGCTGAAGGCAAACTTCATAAACAGGTCATCGTTGCCGGTATGCGTAAGTTCCTTCACATTTACTATGCAAGAGTTAAAGAAAGATACCAGGATATTGGTCTTTGGCAGACCCTTTCCTGATAATCTAACCTGCTAGGTTCAATAATCAGTTTCCATCTTTTCAGTGGATTATGAAATCCGCTTTTTCATCATGCGCTGATTAATCATCTTATTATTCTCAAAAAACACTTGACAGAACTTAGCATGATTATATCATAAGAAAAAACAGGGGATATACATCCCCTGTCATTATTATTGTCTTTTCTGCAGGGCCATCCTGCAGCCGGCGCATCCCGAACAGCTCTTCGCTCCGCATGAAGGAACACCGGCTTTTCTGTCATTTATCAGGTTTCTGACGCACAGGACAATAAGTAACGCTACCAGCATCATTATTCCCGCATCAGCAATGTTAAACTGTGCCATGTCTTCCTCCTTTCAGAATTATTTATCTGACCTTTACTTCCTGAGTCAGTCTTTCGCTTTCTTCATACTTCTTGAAGAACAGCATGTAGATCATGCCGGCCAGTACTGCTAAGGCGACGATCAGTCCGAAGATGTGAACTTCACCCTTGATCGCTGAGCCGATCTGATAGTACATCAGGGCAACGGCATAGGCAAACAGAGTCATGTATCCGATGGCAAATGCGGTCCACTTGCCGTTGTTCATTTCTCTCTTGATGGCACCCATTGCGGCGAAGCAAGGAGCACAAAGCAGGTTGAACAGCATGAATGCATAGGCAGCTACGCTTGAACCGTTGAAGAATACATCCAGAACACCTGCGATGTTTTCGCCTTCCTCAACCAGGTCAGGCAGATCTTCCATGGAAATAAGCGTACCGATGGTACCGACAACGTCTTCCTTGGCTACCAGACCGAGAATGGTTGATACGGTTGCCTGCCATGTACCAAAGCCTAACGGCTTGAATATCCAGGCAAACAGATTACCGACATTTTCCAGAATTGAGGCACCTTCTCCATCTTCACCGAGGTAATGCAGGCCACCTTCAAGTGACAGTGAGTTCAGTGTCCAGATAACGATTGATGACAGCACGATGACGCTTCCTGCTCTCTTGATGAAGCTCCAGCCACGTTCCCATGTTCCTCTTAATACGTTGGTTAATGACGGAACATGATATGGCGGTAACTCCATGACGAATGGTGCAGGGTCGCCGGCAAACATCTTTGTCTTCTTCAGGATGATGCCTGAAACAACGATTGAAGCTACGCCTACGAAGTATGCTGATGTAGCTACCCAGGCACCGCCTCCGAATACGGCATTGGCGATCAGGCCGATGATTGGCAGCTTGGCTCCGCATGGGATGAAGCATGTTGTCATGATCGTCATACGGCGGTCACGTTCGTTTTCAATTGTTCTGGTTGCCATTACACCCGGAACGCCGCAGCCTGAGCCGATCAGCATTGGGATGAATGACTTGCCTGACAATCCGAACTTACGGAAGATACGGTCCAGTACGAAGGCAACACGTGCCATGTAACCTACGTCTTCCAGAATGCACAGCATCAGGAATAATACGATCATCTGCGGTACGAAGCCCAATACGGCACCGACACCGTGAACGATACCATCAGCTACCAGGCTGACTAACCATGGTGCAACTCCCCAGCTTTCCAGTAAGGCAGCTGCCCCGCCTTCCATCCATTCACCGGCAAATACGTCATTTGTCCAGTCTGTCAGGAAAGAGCCGAACGGGCCCATTGCCAGCCAGTATACGCCAAACATGATCAGGCCGAAGATCGGCAGACCGAGAATACGGTTGGTGACGATCTTGTCAATTCTGTCAGATGTTGTCAATTGACCTACACCGGTCTTCTTATATACACCCTTTAACAGGTTGCCGATGTAGACATATCTTTCATTTGTTATGATGCTTTCAGCATCGTCATCCATTTCCTTTTCACAGGCTTGGATGTCCTTTTCGATGTGCTTTAATGTCTCAGGCTTGAGATTAAGCTGACCGATGACCTTCTCATCTCTTTCAAACAGCTTTACGGCATACCATCTCTGCTGTTCATCCGGCAGATCGTGTACGGTAATTTCCTCAATGTGAGCCAGGGCATGTTCAACCGGTCCTGAGAAGGTGTGCATTGGAACGGTCTTTGTTCCCTTGGCAGCCTTTATGGCTTCCTCAGCAGCCTGCTGAACGTTTGTTCCCTTAAGAGCTGAAATGTTAACGATCTTGCAGCCAAGCTGTCTTTCCAGTTCAGCAATGTTGATCTGGTCACCCTTCTTGGTAACCAGGTCCATCATGTTGATGGCGATGACGACTGGAATGCCCAGTTCCGTTAACTGTGTCGTCAGATACAGGTTTCTTTCCAGGTTGGTTCCATCAACGATGTTCAGGATGGCATCCGGTCTTTCCGTTATAAGATAGTTTCTGGCAACTACTTCTTCCAATGTATATGGTGACAGTGAGTAAATGCCAGGTAAGTCGGTGATGATGACATCATCGTGTCCCTTGAGTTTTCCTTCTTTTTTCTCTACGGTAACGCCTGGCCAGTTTCCGACAAACTGATTTGACCCTGTCAGGGCATTGAACAGTGTTGTCTTACCGCTGTTTGGGTTACCTGCCAAAGCAATTCTGATTCCCATGATTTATCTCCTCTTCAATATCTCTTTCTAAGCAATTTCGATCATTTCGGCATCTGCCTTACGAATTGACAGTTCGTAGTTACGAACGGTTACTTCGATCGGGTCTCCTAACGGAGCAACCTTGCGAACATAGATCTCTACTCCCTTGGTAACACCCATGTCCATGATCCTGCGCTTGATGGCGCCTTCACCGTGAACCTTCTTAACGGTTACCGTTGATCCGATTGCGGCCTGTTTCAGTGTTTTCATGTCTTCCCCTCCTGACTAAACCATTATCTTCTGAGCCATCTCCTTACTGACGGCTATCCTTGTTTCCTTGATGTTAACGATCAGATTTCCTGCTATTTCGTTGATAACCGTAACTTCAGTTCCAGGTACGAATCCCAGTGTTTCCAGATGGGACTTTACCTGGGGATTCCCGCTGACCTTCTTTATTACGTTTGCTTCACCTACCGGTGCCAATAACAGTGGCAGCATCCAGCTCATCTCCATTTCTATGGTTAGCCTACGCTAACTTACTTTAACATTTTATTCCTTTTGTTTTCAGTTAGCAAGTGCTAACTGATAAAAAGCAATGTTTTATTCCAATAAATAACTGATATAATAATAGATAAGGAGTGATCAATAATGCGTCTGCAGGAATCCGGAGAAATGTATCTTGAGACGATACTCATCCTTTCACAGAGAAAGGAAAACGTCAGAGCCATCGACATCTGCGAGGAAATGGGCTATTCAAAGCCGTCGGTTTCCCGCGGCCTCAAGATCTTAAGAGAAAACAGTTACATTTACATTGACAGAAACGGCTACATCACCCTTTCCAAAACGGGACGGGAAGTTGCTGAGAAGATCTATGAAAGACATCAGGTCCTCAGTGCCCTTCTGGTAAAGATCGGCGTTGATGAGGAAACAGCTACCGAAGATGCCTGCCGCATAGAACATGTCATATCCGATACAACCTTTAACGCCGTCAAGAAGGCCATCAACAAATAATGCCGGGGGATTAGCTCAGCTGGAAGAGCGTCTGGTTCGCAATCAGAAGGTCACGGGTTCGAACCCCGCATTCTCCACCATTATTGAACATAACAGGCAACAGCCTGTACTGGAGAATTAGCTCAGTCGGGAGAGCGTGCTCTTCACAGGGGTGAGGTCATGGGTTCGAGCCCCATATTCTCCACCATGAAAAAACAGCCTCTTCTGTCCTAAGGCAGAGGAGGCTTATTACAAATATTAACAAGGAGACTTAACATGAAACAAACAGTACTACGCAAGTATGCCCGTCTGATAGCCAGGATCGGTGCCAACATTCAGAAGGGTCAGGAAGTAATCATTACCTGCAGCCTTGAACAGCCCAGATTCACGGAGATACTCGTTGATGAGTGCTACAAGGCCGGAGCCAAGAAGGTAACGGTCAGATTCTTCCACCAGCCTCTGGAAAAGATCCACGTACGCCATCAGAGCGTTACGACTATGGCTAAGGTCGAGGAATGGGAAAAAGCCCGTCTGCAGCACTATGTCGACATACTGCCGTGCCGCATTTACCTTGAATCAGATGATCCGGATGGCTTAAAGGGCATCAATCAGGCCAAGATCGCCAAGGCTGATCAGAAGAGCTGGCCGATCCTCAAGCCATATTCAGATGCCTCAGAGAACAAGTATCAGTGGACCATCGCAGCCGTACCGGGCGTTGCCTGGGCTAAGAAGCTGTTCCCTGAATTACCAAAGGGACGTGCCGTTGAGAAGCTGTGGGAAGAGATCCTGTTTACCTCAAGAGTAACGGAAGATCCTGTCGCTTCATGGCAGGCTCATAACAAGAATCTGCATGACCGCTGCGAATACCTCAATGCCATCGGTATTAAGGAACTTCATTATAAAGGCAAAAACGGTACCGATCTCACCGTCGGCATGATTCCGGAAGCTCAGTTCAAGGGCGGCGGAGATACCAGCCTGAAGGGCATCTTCTTCAATCCGAACATTCCGACTGAGGAATGCTTCATCTCTCCGATGAGAGGCAAGGCAGAAGGCATCGTCTACGCCACAAAGCCGTTATCATATCAGGGTGAACTGATTGAGAACTTCTCCGTACGCTTTGAAAACGGCAAGGCCGTAGAGGTTAAGGCTGAGAAGAATCAGGCTCTGCTTGAACAGATGATTTCAATGGATGAGGGTGCCGCATACCTTGGCGAATGTGCTCTGGTACCTGTCAACTCACCTATTTCAGAATCCGGCATGCTGTTCTACAATACGTTATTCGATGAAAACGCTGCCTGCCACCTGGCATTGGGCATGGGCTTTGCCGATACGATCAAGGGCTTTGAGGACAAGACACTTGATGAGTGCCGTGCTCTCGGCATCAACGATTCAATGATCCACGTTGACTTCATGATCGGCTATGAGGGTCTGGACATCGATGCCATCACCTTTGAAGGCAAGACGGTTCCGATCTTCCGCAAGGGCAAGTGGGCATTCTAAGACAACACAAAAAAAGGTTTCCGATTGGAAACCTTTTTTCTTTTCTTATTCAGCTGAATCTGTTTCAGCAGTCTGTTCCGGCTCATTGTCCAGCAGGTCAGGGATTGAAACCATTTCCTGCATGCGGCTGTTGTTTTCAGCCTCTTCATTTGCCAGTCTCTGTGCCTTCAGTTCACGGGCCTTTTCAGCTCTTTCTCTGATGATGACAGTGCTTTCTCTTTCAGCATTGCAGCCAGTGCCTGCCGGGATCTTCTTACCGATGATGACGTTTTCCTTAAGGCCTCTTAACGTATCTACCTTGCCCTTTACGGCTGCGTCCGTAAGTACCTTTGTCGTCTCCTGGAAGGAAGCGGCTGACAGCCATGAGTCTGTTTCAACTGATGACTTTGAGATACCTAACAGCGTAGGCGTGAACTTGGCAGGGATACCGCCGTTAAGCAGTACGTCCATGTTAACTTCAGTAATTCTCGGCTTGCTGATCTGTGTGCCAGCTGATAATCCGGTATCGTTACCTTCGGTAATGATGACCTTTCTTAACATCTGACAGATCATGATTTCAAGGTGCTTGTCGGAGATGTCGATACCCTGAGCCTGGTAAACTTTCTTTACTTCCTTCAGGATGTAGTTCTGAACAGCTTCAACACCTGCAACCTCGATCAGTTCCTTAGGATTGACCTGACCTTCAGTGAGCTTGTCACCGGCTTCGATCGTGGAACCGACCTTCAGCCATGAACGGATCACCTGAGTCATGTCAGCCTTGTGTTCAATGCTTTCTGTTTCGTTTGTAACAACGATCTTTGTACCGCTGTTATCATCACTCGGTTCGATCGCTGTGATCTCACCGGAAATCTTGGCTAATAATGCCGGGTGCTTCGGGCAGCGTGCCTCAAACAGTTCCTCAACACGAGGAAGACCCTGAGTGATGTCACCTTCAGCGTTGGCAACACCGCCGGTATGGAAGTTACGCATTGTCAGCTGAGTACCTGGTTCACCGATTGACTGAGCAGCCATGATACCAATGGCCTCACCGTTTTCAACCATCTTACCGGTTGCCATGTTACGGCCATAGCACTTGCGGCAGACGCCGTGTTCTGACTTACATACGAAGGCATTCCTGATCAGTACCTGCTTGATGCCGGCACCAACGATCTTAGCGGCCTTTTCCTCGTCGATGAACTCATCATCTGCGACGATCAGTTCACCTGTATTCGGATCAACGATGTCTTCCTTTGAATATCTGCCGACGATTCTGTCAAACAGAGGTTCAATTACGGTATTGCTCTTTCTGTCGATGATGTCTTCTACCAGATATCCGTTATCTGTTCCGCAGTCGTCCTCTTCAACTACTACGTCCTGAGCTACGTCAACAAGTCTTCTTGTCAGATAACCTGATGATGCAGTCTTCAGAGCAGTGTCAGTCAGACCCTTTCTGATACCATGTGATGCGATGAAGAACTCACTTACGTTCTGTCCTTCACGGAAACATGAATAGATAGGAACCTCGATGATTGATCTCTGATAGCCCTTGGCACTCTTGGCCTGCGTAGGCTTACTCATAAGTCCACGGATACCGGCCAGCTGAGTGAAGTGTGACTTGTTACCACGGGCACCGGATACGGCCATCATGTTGATAGGGTTCTTCTTCGGAAGTGATGCCATCAATTCATCACCGATCTTGTCCTTGATGCCACCCCACAGGTCTACTAACTGTCTTTCCCATTCAGGCTCAGTCAGTAATCCACGATGGTACAGTCTCATTAACTGGTCGGCCTGCTTTCTGCCCTCTTCGACATATTCCTGCTTGTTTGGAGCAACCTTGATGTCGTCCAGGGAGATGGTCATGCCGGCAACGGTTGAGAACTTGAATCCGTTATCCTTGATTCTGTCAAAGTATACGAATGTCTGGTCTTCACCATGGTAGTCCTGACCTTCAATGTCACCTGCCTGGTTCTCAGGCTTGTTGGCATATCTTGCATATACTTCGGCAATTACCTGTCCTAATGCCTTCTTGCTGACGGCCTTGTGTTCCGGCATTGCGGCAATGTAGGCAGGGATGTCAGTTCCATATTCAACAAAGTATTCATCAGGCAGCCTGACATTCCAGTCACCCTTTACTTCATTGATGTATGGGAAGTCTGACGGGAAGACCTCATTGAAGATGATCTTTCCTACAGTTGTTATTAAGAACTTTTCATTCTGTTCAGGTGTGAAGAACTCCTTGTGCAGTGAGCTTGCTCTGATAGCCATTCTGGTGTGCAGATGAGTCTGCTTTTCATCATATGCCATCATGACTTCATCTACGTCCTTGTAGACTCTGCCTTCGCTGGCTGCGTAGGTTTCCCACATCTGGGCTGACTTTTCGTCACCGATCATTCTCAGGTGGGCAGCTTCCTGGAGGAATTCCTCCTTGGTTTCTTCCATTGTCAGATAGAAGTTACCGAGTACCATGTCCTGTGACGGAGTAACGATAGGCTTGCCGTCCTTTGGTGACAGAATGTTGTTTGAGCCCAGCATCAGAACCTTGGCTTCGGCACATGCCTCTTCGCTTAAAGGTACGTGTACGGCCATCTGGTCACCGTCGAAGTCAGCGTTGAACGCGGTACATACCAACGGGTGCAACTGAATAGCCTTGCCTTCGATCAATTTGGGCTGGAATGCCTGAATACCAAGACGGTGCAAGGTAGGAGCACGGTTGAGCAATA
>ONPK01000171.1 GCA_900319675.1 uncultured Bacillota bacterium | reverse complement strand
AGATTGCTTGTCATGATAACGATTGTATTCTTGAAGTCTACGGTGACACCTTTGGAATCGGTGATCCTGCCGTCATCAAGTATCTGCAGCAGAATGTTGAATACGTCAGGATGTGCCTTTTCAATTTCATCAAGCAACACGATTGAATATGGCTTTCTTCTTACTGCTTCAGTAAGCTGTCCGCCTTCATCATAACCTACATATCCCGGAGGAGCACCGATGAGTCTTGATACGCTGAACTTCTCCATGTATTCGCTCATGTCTATTCTGACGATCTTATTCTCGTCATCGAAAAGCTGTTCTGCCAATGCTCTGGCAACTTCAGTCTTACCTACACCTGTAGGACCAAGGAACAGGAATGATCCTATTGGCTTGTTCTCGTCCTGAATATGAGCCTTGCTGCGCAGTACGGCGTTGCTGACGAGCTCAATTGCTTCATCCTGACCAATTACCCTCTTGGCAAGAATGTCCTTCAGACCGAGTATTTTCTGTCTCTGAGTAGCCATTAGCTTGCTGACTTCAATATGAGTCCATCTGCTTACGACCTTGGCAATCAGTTCCTCGTCAACTGTTTCCTGAATAAGAGCATCTTCCTTATGATCCTTGTCAGTCTTTATCTTCTTTTCCAAGGCTGGAATTGTTTCATACTGCAACTTTGCCGCATCTTCATATCTGGCATCATTCTGAGCCTTTTCAAGATCCAGCTTGGCCTTTTCCAGAAGCTCACGGTTCTTCTTGCTGTTATCCAGGGCATCCTTTTCATCCTGCCATCTGCTGTAGAGAACTGATCTCTGATCCTTAAGCTTGGCTGCTTCATCTCTTAAGTCGACAAGTCTTTCTCTTGTTTTCTCATCAGTTTCCTTCTGCAGAGCCTTTTCTTCAATTTCCAGCTGCATGATCTTTCTGTTAAGTTCATCAAGTTCATATGGCATTGAATCCATTTCAACTCTGATTGAAGCACATGCTTCATCGATCAGGTCTATGGCCTTGTCCGGCAGGAATCTGTCAGTAATGTATCTGTTTGATAAAGTAGCGGCAGCGATTATGGCTTCATCCTTGATCTGAACGCCATGATGAGCCTCAAATCTGTCCTTTAAGCCTCTCAGTATTGATACTGTATCTTCTACTGAAGGTTCATCTATCTGTACCTTCTGGAATCTTCTTTCCAGAGCCTTGTCAGTTTCGAAGTACTTACGGTATTCATTGTATGTAGTTGCGCCGATGCACTTCAGTTCTCCTCTTGCGAGCATTGGTTTTAAGAGGTTTGCGGCATCCATTGAACCTTCGGTCTTGCCGGCACCGACAAGGTTATGTATTTCATCAATGAAGAGAATGATATTACCTTCAGCTTCCTTAATTTCCTCAAGAACGGCTTTCAGTCTCTCTTCAAATTCACCACGGTACTTGGCACCGGCAATGAGTGCTCCCATGTCAAGTTCTATGATCTTCTTGTCTCTGAGGTTGAGCGGAACGTCCTTTTTCATGATTCTCCAGGCCAGTCCCTCAACTACGGCTGTCTTACCGACGCCAGGTTCACCAATGAGAACCGGGTTATTCTTGGTCTTTCTGCTCAATATCTCTATGACTCTTCTTATTTCCTCGTCACGTCCGATTACAGGATCGATCTTTCCGTCAATGACATCCTGTACGAGATCGTGGCCGTACTTTTCAAGTGCTTCAAGATTGTTTTCGCTTGTTGCTTCTGTCATCTTCTTGCCACCTCTTCTCTCCAGCTCCTGGCTGGTAACTTCATTACGGTTAAGCTTGTATTTCTTTACTATTTCATTTGAAACAGATGATTTATTAAAAAGCAGTTCAATGAAGATCGTTGCGACTGTAAGGTACTTCTCATCATGTTCGCTTGCCCACACGATAGCATTTGAAAATGATTCAGTAACCTTCCTGTTGAATACAGGCTGCGGTACATAATCTACTACGCCGATGTTCTTCATGTGATCCGCACATATCTTCAGACAGTCAGCCTTATCGATGTTTATCCTGCTGAACAGTCCGTCGATGGTATCATCGCTGAAGATCTGATACAGCATGTGCACGGTCGTAATTTCGGAATGACGTGAAGTAGTTGCCTGCTGCAATGCCTTCATTACTATGCTCTGTAGTCTTTCTGAAAACTGGTTAATATCCATATTAGCCCTCCTTGGCACTCAAAATATATGAGTGCTAATTCATTCTTTTAAGAAAAGTAACAATTAATGTTACTTAAATGTATTCTTGAAACGCTCAAAGACTGACTTCCTGGATTTATTTTCCAGAGACTTCAGCTTCTCATAGTGTTCCTTTTCTTCTCTTGACACGCTTGAAGGTATGACAATGTCAACTTCGACATACTGATCTCCAGGAATGCCGCCTCTGGTATCCTTTACACCCTTGCCTCTCAGCCTGAACTTCTGA
>ONPK01000021.1 GCA_900319675.1 uncultured Bacillota bacterium | reverse complement strand
CAGAAGAAAGAATATAATTAAACCTGTTAAATAATATTAACCAAATTGTTTAGTATTATTAAACCGAGGTAACAGAAATGGATGTAGGACAGAGAATCAGGCAGTTAAGAATGCTAAACGGTCTTACCCAGGAAGAGCTCGCATCAAGATGCGAACTCACCAAGGGATTTCTTTCTCAGCTGGAAAACAATCTGGCAACACCGTCACTACCGACCCTGATGGACATCGTTGAGGCCCTGGGCACAGACATGTCGACATTCTTCAAGGAGACGGATGAGACGCAGATATGCTTCAGCAGGGATGATTTCTTTGTGGATGAAAGGGAAGGCTATACGATTAACTGGATCGTACCGAACGCCCAGAAGAACACCATGGAGCCGATCATCGTAGAGATAGCTCCTGGCAGTTGCTCGCAGGTAATGCAGCCGCATGAAGGTGAGGAATTCTGCTATGTTCTAAACGGCAAGGTAACCCTGGTCATGGGCGACAGGGAATACGAGGTACGCAAGGGAAATACATTCTACATCAATGGCGAAAGAGAACACTACCTGAGAAATGATTCAGCTCACGCTGCTCAGGTACTCTGGATCTGTTCACCGCCACTATTCTAGGGAGGATAAAGTCATGGGAAAGTTAATTGAATTCAGAAACATCGTAAAGAGTTTCGACGGACAGGTAGTTCTGAAGGGTATCAATCTTGATATCTATGAAAATGAGTTTGTTACGTTATTAGGCCCGTCAGGATGCGGCAAGACCACATTGTTAAGGATACTTGGCGGCTTCCTTGATCAGGATGAGGGCTCAGTCATTTTCAACGGTGAGGAGATCTCCGGCGTTCCTGCTTATAAGAGACCTATCAACACCGTATTCCAGAAGTATGCATTATTCCCACATCTTAATGTATATGAAAACGTTGCCTTTGGCTTAAGGATCAAGAAGATGTCAAATGACCTGATCAAGCCGAAGGTAGACAGAATGCTTGAACTGGTTGGCTTAGGCGGCTATCAGGACAGAGACGTTACACTGTTATCAGGCGGTCAGCAGCAGCGTGTTGCCATTGCCAGAGCTCTTGTCAATGAGCCTGACGTACTGCTTCTGGATGAACCGTTAAGTGCTCTTGATGCCAAGCTGCGTAAGGAAATGCAGCAGGAACTCAAGAGGATCCAGGAAGAAGTAGGCATTACCTTCATTTTCGTTACTCACGATCAGGAAGAAGCCCTGACAATGTCAGACAAGATCGTCGTAATGAAGGACGGCAACATTGAGCAGATCGGTACACCTGTAGAAATATACAATGAACCTGCAAACAAGTATGTTGCCAACTTCATCGGCCAGTCCAACATCATGGACGGCATCATGAAGAAGGATTTCCTCGTTAACTTTGATGACCAGGACTTTGAATGCGTTGATCAGGGATTCAAGCCAAATGAACCTGTAGACGTCGTCATCAGACCTGAGGACATCAAGATCAAGAGCAAGTCCAGAGGCAAGATGAACGGACAGGTAATGTCAGTATTATTCAAGGGTGTTCACTACGAGATCATCGTTGAAACCAAGCGCGGTGCTGCCAAGACCATCAAACTGCACGTACTGGGCAATGCCGATGTATTCAATGAGGCAGCCAATGAAAAGATGTCAGCTGCTGACTTCTCAATGGACATTGAAGACGTACCAACCCTGACAGATCAGGAACTGATCCTGCGTGCCAATGCTCAGGCCTGGAAAGCTAATGAGAATGAAGATGAGATCTCCATCAGTAAGGTCATCCATGACATCAAGCCACAGGCCGGCAAATATACCGTTACCTTTGAAACAGCCAACGGCACAAGCGTAAAAGCTGACGTAAACGTCGTCTTACCGAAGGTAAACGAAGACAAGGAAGAAAAGATCGGCATTCAGGCCTTTGACGTATACAAGTCAATTGATGACATCAAGGAATCAATGGCAATTTCCGTAGACCTCAAGAACTGGGCAGACGCCTATGCCTGGGACCTGGAGACGGAAAATGAAGTTGAGATAGATGATACACGTTTTGACTTCGATCCAATGGAAATCGAAGAAGGCGACTATGACGTAACATTCGTTACCGAAGGCCGCACATACAAGATCCACACGACTGACTTCGTAGAAGAAGGCAGCATCGTTTCACTGGACTTCACACCTGAAGACATCCATGTAATGGAAAAGGAAGTGCAGTAATGAAGAGCTTTAAGAGATTGGTATATCCATACCTGATCTGGGCTGCAATACTGATCGTTCTGCCAATGCTGATCATCGTATTCTACGCCTTCACGACTCAGGGCAATGAGGTAATACCTGTAAAATTCACCCTTGAAAGCTTTGTCAGGTTCTTCTCAGACCCGATATTTGCCGAGGTTCTGTGGCGCTCTCTGAAACTGGCTTTCTTCACAACACTTATATGCATACTGATCGGCTATCCGGCTGCCTATTTCATTTCACAGCTGAAGCCTGATTCACAGCAGGTAATGGTACTGATCGTTACCTTGCCGCAGTTAATAAACATGCTGGTAAGGACCTATGCCTGGAGAGGAATACTGTTAAACACGTCATTCTCACCAGAACTGAAGGTTTATGTGGGCATGGTGTATAACTTCCTGCCATACATGATACTGCAGATCTATACATCATTATCAAAGATGGATCCGTCACTGGTACCGGCTGCTCATGACCTGGGCTGTGATGATACGATGGCATTCCTGAAGGTAACCTTACCGCTGTCCGTTCCGGGAATCATTTCCGGCATCACTCTGGTATTCTTGCCGGCAGTATCAAGCTTCTTCATTCCGAAGCTGCTTGGCGGCGGTTCATTCGTCCTGGTTGGTAACCTGATCGAAAACTACTTCGTTACGACAGGTGACTGGAACTTCGGTTCAGCCATTTCACTGATCATGACCATTGTCATCCTCATTTCAATGTACTTCACAAAGAAGTTTGACTATGACAAGGAGGCAGTATAAATGAAGCATAAGACACTAAAGAAGCTGTATCTGGCTCTGATCATTTTGTTCTTCTATCTGCCGATAGTATATGTTGTATTCTTCTCATTCAACAGTGCCCGTTCACTGACCAACTTTGCAGGATTCTCCTTAAGGTGGTATCAGAAGATGTTCAGGACACGTTCGATGATGGAATCAATTTACTACAGTCTGGTTATCGCGGTCATCGCCACAGCCGTATCAACGGTTGCCGGCACGATCGTATCAATCGGTTTAAGCAAGTCACATCGTCTTGTGAAGCAGATCGTTACTCAGGTAAACAACCTGCCAATGCTGAATCCGGATATCGTTACGGCCATCGGCTTAATGCTGTTCTTCTCAACGTTGAGCATTCCTACCGGTTTCTGGACACTGTTACTGGCGCACATCATATTCTGCATACCGTATGTAATTCTGTCCATCATGCCTAAGCTGAGACAGCTTGACGACAATCTGGCTGAAGCTGCACTGGACCTTGGCTGTACACCGATGCAAGCCCTGTACAAGGTAATCCTGCCGCAGATCAAGGAAGGAATCGTATCCGGCGCATTAGTAGCCTTTACAATGTCATTTGATGACTTCGTAATTTCCTACTTCACGACCGGCCCGGGCATCAACAACATTTCTACATACGTATATTCAACGACCAAGAGAATCAACCCGAGCGTCAACGCTCTGAGTACTCTGATCGTCATCGGCATTACTATCGTACTGATCTTTGCCAATGTCATACCAATGTTAAGAGAAAGGAGAAAGAACCGTGAAAAAGCTGCTTAGTTTACTCATCAGCGTTCTGCTGCTCGTTTCTCTGACCGGTTGCCTCAGCAACAACTATGAAAACGGCGAACTGTACATCTTCTTACCGGGCGAATATCTGTCTGACGAAGTGGTTGAACAGTTTGAATATGAATACAAGATCAAGGTATCAGTTACTACTTTTGATTCCAATGAATCCATGTACACGAAGTTACTGGGTGGCACGGTATATGACCTTCTGATTCCAAGTGACTACATGATTGAAAGACTCATCAACGAAAAGATGATCCAGAAGCTGGATAAGTCAAAGCTGCCGAACATGAGCGCTCTTGACCCGCAGGTCCTGGACATGGCATTTGACCCGGGCAACGAGTATTCGATACCGTATTTCTGGGGCAATGCCGGAATCTGCTACGACACCACTCTGATCGACAGTGAGGATGTTGAAAGTGAAGGCTGGGCCGTTCTGCAGAACACCAAGTACAAGGGCATGATCTACATGTACGACTCAATCAGAGATGCCTTCATGGTAGCTGAAAAGGCTCTGGGATATTCAATGAATACGGATGATCCGAATGAGCTCAATGCCGCCTATGAATGGCTGGTACAGATCTCAAAGACAATGGAACCGGCATTCGTAACCGATGAGATCATCGACGGACTGACCTATGGTGAAAAGGCCATGGGCATGGTCTATTCAGGCGATGCAGCCCTGATCCTGTCTGAAAATGAAGACATGGCATTCTGGGCACCGGAAGAAGGTACGAACTACTTCGTAGATGCCATGGTTATCCATAAGGATGCCAAGAACGCTGAAAACGCCTATAAGTTCATCAACTACATCATTGAATACGACGCCGCATTTGAAAACGCCACATTCGTAGGCTATACGTCATCAAATGCTGAAGTAGTCAAGGACATTACAATGGAAGGCGGCGACTTTGAGGATAACGATGCCTATGTACCTCGTGAAATGAATGAAAACGATGAAGTATTCCACAGCAATGAGGAACTTCTCAAGATCATTTCCGAACTCTGGGTAAAGGTAAAGAATACAAAGTAATGAAATGCAGAGAATAATCTCTGCATTTTTTCTTTTTTGTGGTAAACTGTATTGCGGCAGGAGGGAAGGCAATGTTACAGGATTTCAATTTTCATACCCATACAAGCAGATGCGGTCATGCCGTTGGCACTGATGAAGAATACGTCAGGGCAGCGATTACCGCAGGTTACAGGAGAATAGGCTTTTCAGATCATGCTCCTTACAAGGGCAGTTCCATCAAGGGAATAAGAATGGACTGGGATGAGATAGACGCCTACATTGCCAGCATCAGCCACCTCAGGGAAAAGTACCGTGATCAGATAGAGATCCACATTGGCTTTGAATCAGAATTCTTCCCGGGTCTTCTGGATGAAAAGAAGGAACTCAGTGAGAAGGTAGAATACATGTTGCTTGGCCAGCATCACAATGATCCCTATACCATAGCCGTTGATTATTTCAGAGAAAACAGCGAAGAGGACATTCTGGTCTATGCCGAACAGGTCTGTGCCGGACTTGACAGCGGCCTGTTTACCTATCTGTGCCATCCTGATGTCATCATGATGAAGCAGCGTCACTTCACGCCTGCCTGTGAAAGGGCAGCTCACATGATCGGTGCAAAATGTGCGGAAACCAATACTCCAGTGGAAATCAACCTGAGAGGGGTTCAGAAGGGCAAGAAGCACATTGATGACGGCATGCAGTATTACTATCCGAATCATGACTTCTGGAAGATACTGTCACAATATCATCTGAACTGCGTATACGGCGTTGATGCACATAACCCAAGGGACTTGCTGGATCTGTCGCTGTATGACAAGGCACATGATGAACTTAAGGATCTGAACCTTAACTTCACAGACATCATCATATGAAAAAATCAGCCGTGAGGCTGATTTCAGTTTTCAAAGGTATAATTGTCGTCGGATACCACCAGCTGCGTACTGTAGAATTCATGATGGTACTGCGATATGGCACAGGCTACGGAAATGGTAACGGTAAACAGTACGACGTAACGGCTGTATGTTTCATATTCATCCCACAGCTTCGGGAAGATGTAATCGCATATGGCCATGAAGGTAACGGTTATCAAGAGAATGCTGACGGTGTACTTGTTAACGAATTTCTTCAGAGGGATCTTAGGAAACATTATCTTGCCGACCAGGGTCAGTACTATAAACAGTACGATGCCCGCAATCAAAAGCCAGACGAAGTTGGTTTTCAGGTAGATGCTGCGGCAGACGGTTATGATGATCCAGCCAATGAACCACAATGGCAGGCCGATAGTAACTCTAACCCATTCCGGAAGGGATGAAAGCCATTGCTTTATCATCTGTGTCAGCGTTTTCTTCTGATTCTCAACGTCTGTTTCGTCAATGGTGTCATTGCTGGCGGGATCCATCATTACCAGTGGTTTCGGATGCATTAGTTCATCCGGTGTGGCATACATGCTGCCGACCACGACAGAGGCTCCGGTAGCCGCAATAACAGCTGCTTTTTCGGCATTTTTAACGACTTTTCTGGTTTCTTCCTTCATACTTCTAATATACACTTTTGTGTAAATCTTTCAAATAATTTGTTGCAATTGAAAAGTACATAGACTATAATAAATCGTGCTAGACGGATAAAGCGGTTCCATAGCCAAGTGGTAAGGCAATTGACTGCAACTCAGTGACCGCCAGTTCGAATCTGGCTGGAACCTCCATCGCCGGGGATGTGGCGAAATCGGCAGACGCAACGGACTTAAAATCCGTTGGATGAATAATCCGTGCGGGTTCAAGTCCCGCCATCCCCACCATTAATTACATGCGACCTTTCATTAGAAAGGTTTTTTTGTGCTAAAATATCGATAGACACGACATTTGAGGAGGATCTTATGAACAAGGAATTTCTGTACAGATTATTGAATACAGTTTCAGTAAGCGGCAATGAAGAGGCCAATCAGAAGCATGTTCTGGAATATACCAGAGACTTTGCGGACAGACAGTACGTTGACTCTGTCGGCAACGCCGTTGTCGTGATCAATGAAAACGCAAAGTGCAGAGTACTCATTACCGGCCACATTGACGAGATAGGCTACCGCGTAACAAACATAGACTCTGAGGGCTTCATTCACGTACAGAAGGCAGGGGGAGTCAGAGGCAAACTCTATGTCGGTGCCCCGATGCAGATCATTCATGAAGGCAATAAGGTAAATGCCGTTGGCGTATACACTTCTGAATTACTGAAGAAGACAGACTTCTCAGACAGTGACCTGATACTGGACATCGGTGCCAAAAACAAGGAAGAAGCACTGAAGCTTGTCAGCGTAGGAGATTCGGTCTGTGGAGATACAACTGTGAGGGAAATGCTGAATGAATTCATCACCTGCAGGGCCCTGGATGACAAGGCAGGAGCATTTACGGTAATTGAAGCCGGTAAGCTGGCCAAGGAAAAAGGCGCTGAAAACGGCATTTACATCCTCTCTGCAGTAGGTGAGGAAACAAGCTCAAGAGGAGCATTCCATGGATCTGTAAACATTGATCCGCAGTGTGCGATTGCCGTAGATGTTACCTGGGCTCAGGATTATCCTGGTGCCGATCCATCTGAAACCGGAGACATCAGGGTAGGCGGCGGACCGGTATTATGTCTCAGCGGCATGGTGAATAAGAAGATGAATGAGTTACTTAAGCAGATCGCCAGCGAAAAGAACATTCCTCTGCAGTTTGAAGTTGCTGGCGGCGGTACATATACTGACGGTGATACCATTGTCAGAACAAACAGGGGCGTACCAATGGCACTTGTTTCAATACCGGAAAGATACATGCACAGTTCTGCTGAAGTAGTCAGCCTGAAGGACATTGAACAGTGCATTGAACTGATAAGTGAATTCTGTCTCAGAATAAATGAGGATTTCGATTTTAATCCTCTTAAGGTATAATTGTGAGTGGGAGATTATTTATGGAAAACAATGTATTCAAAGTAGTTCTGTTACTGGCCTTGCCGGCATCAGGTAAATCTGAAGTTAGAAACTTCATGGCAAACATCGAACCGGAGAGACTGCAGAAGGAATTCCACATCGGTGAGAATCTGCAGCTTGACGACTTCCCATACGTACATTTCATGAGATGCATCGATAATGAGATGGAAAGGATCGGCCAGCCGAGAGTATTCTATCCGTCAGATGCCGAACCATTCTTCAATGATTATGACTGGGGTACACTGGTGCAGTTATTGAACGAGGATTATCATGATCTGATGAACAGACAGAAGATCGAAGCTGATTCACTCAGCAGATGGCTGTTCGCCAGAATTGACGCTGCTGCTCTCAAGTGCGGCATCAGTCCAAGAATGGCTCTGATCAGTGAGGAAGTTCTGGAAAAGATCGCTCCGGCCCTGGAACATGAAGCCAAGCTGATCCTTGATCAGAAACTCAGCCAGTATCCTGAAGACTTCAATAACAAGACAATAGTCATTGAGGCAGCAAGAGGCGGTCATGACGGAGCAGAAATGCCTTTGACAGGCGGTTTTGGCTACCAGTATTCCTTGGCTCAGTTCTGCCCGGAGATCTTAAGAGATTCAGCAATTCTCTACATCTGGGTAACACCGGAGGAAAGCAGAAGAAAGAACTTTGCCAGAGCTAACCCTGATGATCCAGGCAGCAATCTCTTCCATGGCGTACCGTTACCGGTAATGATGGGAGACTATGGCTGTGATGACATGGAATACCTCAGAAAGACTTCTGAAGTTGCCGATACCGTTACCGTTAAGGCATATGGCAGCACATATCATCTGCCAATCGGCGTGTTTGACAACAGAATCGACAAGACCTCATTCCTCAGGGAAGACAAGGAAAAATGGGATGCTGAAATGGTCGCTGACGTAACTGAAGGCATCAGATCAGCAACAGACGCAATGTACAAAAACTACGGGAAATAATGGCGGAAATCCATTATTTCCCTTTATTTTCCGTTTCTGAAAAAATGTAAAAAACCAGTTGAAGTGTTTCCTATCTTGTGTTAATATTATTAAGCGTCACGGGATGTTGCACAGCTTGGTAGTGCACCTGGTTTGGGACCAGGGGGTCGCAGGTTCAAATCCTGTCATCCCGACCATGATGTGGCGGGATAGCTTAGTTGGTTAGAGCGTTCGGTTCATACCCGGAAGGTCGTGAGTTCGACTCTCACTCCCGCTACCAGTTTGGACCCTTAGCTCAGTTGGTCAGAGCGGTCGGCTCATAACCGATTGGTCATAGGTTCGAGTCCTATAGGGTCCACCATATATACCTGGAGGAATACCCAAGCGGTTGAAGGGTCCGGTCTTGAAAACCGGTAGGTCGGGAAACCGGCGCCTGGGTTCGAATCCCAGTTCCTCCGCCATTAGATATCGCGAGGTAGAGCAGTTCGGTAGCTCGTCGGGCTCATAACCCGGAGGTCGTTGGTTCAAATCCTTCCCTCGCAACCATGGATCCGTAGCTCAGTTGGTAGAGCAGAGGACTGAAAATCCTCGTGTCGCTGGTTCAATTCCGGCCGGATCCACCATCTGAAAAAAACATGCAGTTCAACTGCATTTTTTTGTTAAAAGAGGTCTTTATGAAAATTGGAATCGTATCTTTAGGCTGCTGCAAGAACCTCATTGACACCCAGCTGGCAATGAAGTACCTGGTCAGACAGGGCCACCAGTTCACCGATAATCCCAAGAATGCCGATGTAATCATTGTCAATACCTGCGGCTTCATTAACGATGCCAAACAGGAATCCATTGATACCATTCTGCAGATGGCTGACTACAAGAACTACAGATGTCAGAAACTGATCGTCATGGGATGCCTGGCAACCAGATATAAGAATGAACTCATTCAGGAAATGCCTGAGGTGGACCGTTTCATCTCAATAAATGAATATGGCCATCTTGAAGACATCCTGCAGGAACTGATAACCCCGGAAAAGAAACAGCCATGTGACATCATCCTGGCCACCAGGCCATGGAGCGCTTATCTGAGAATAGCTGACGGCTGTAATAACCGCTGTGCCTTCTGTGCCATTCCAAGGATCAGGGGCAACTACGTATCCGTTCCAATGGAAGACATATTGGAAGAGGCCAGACGCCTTGAGGCCATTGGCGTAAAGGAGATCAACGTCATTGCCCAGGATACGACCAAGTACGGGCTTGATCTGTACCGTGAACTCAAGCTGGGTGAGTTATTGGAAAAGCTGAATGAAATGAACTTCCACTGGATCAGGGTACTGTACATGTATCCAGATGAATTAAGTGACAGGCTCATTGAAAAGATCAGTCACCTGGACAAGGTTCTTCCTTACTTCGACATTCCTGTTCAGCATGGCAGTAACCGTCTGCTCAAGGTCATGAGAAGGATGGGGGATACGGACAGGATCAGACAGATCGTCTCAAAGATCAGAAGCACGTTTGATGACGCTACGATAAGAACGACCGTCATCGTCGGATTCCCGACAGAGACGGCAGACGACTTCGCTCAGCTCATGGACTTCGTCTCAGAGACAAGATGGGACCATCTGGGAGCCTTCATGTACTCGCTTGAGGAAGATACCCCAGCATATGATCTGCACCCCAGAATCTCCGAAAGAGTCTCTAAGAGCCGCTATGACAGGATAATGACCCTGCAGAATCAGATTTCCAGGGAAAACGGTGAAAGATACATTGGCACCGTTCAGGAAGTGCTGGTCGAAAAGAAGGATTCTCTCAGAAACATCTACTTCGGCAGAAGCAGACATCATGCTCCTGATGAGATCGATGGGCACATCAGATTTACGTCTGACCGTGAAATTGAACTGGGAACGTTCGTCAATGTCAGAATTGAAAAGGCTGAAGCCTATGACTGGGAAGGAAAGCTCGCATGAGCTTTTTTTCTGGATTATTTGATGTTACTTGTGAAGACACGGATATGCGAATTTGATATAATTAACAATAGAGGTGCACATAATATGGAAGATTTAAGACTTGTCGCAAATAATATGCGCAAAAACATTGTCAAGATGGTCCATAATGCCAAGAGTGGACATCCTGGCGGATCACTTAGCTGTGCTGATATTCTGACTGCCCTGTATTTCAATGTCATGAATATTGACAAAAACAATCTCAATGACAAGAAGAGAGACAAACTGGTCATGTCAAAGGGACATGCTTCACCGGCACTGTATGCAGTACTGGCCGAGAAGGGGTTCATCAGTGAAGAGGAACTCATGACTTTCCGTCTGATCGATTCCCGCATTCAGGGACATCCAAACATGAAGAGCTGCCCTGGCGTCGACATGACGACAGGTTCTCTGGGACAGGGCTTAAGCGTAGGCGTAGGCATGGCACTGGCTAACAAGCTTGATAATAATCCATTCAGAACATATGTAATATGCGGTGACGGTGAATGCGATGAAGGCATGATCTGGGAAGCCGCAATGGCTGCCAGCCATTACAAGCTGGACAATCTGCTGATGATCCTCGACCACAACGGTCTGCAGATCGACGGCAGAAACGAAGACGTCATGAACAATGCTCCGTTGGGCGAGAAGTTCGCAGCTTTCGGCTGGAACGTATTCGGCGTAGACGGACATGACATTGATGCCGTTACCGAGGCCTGCAAGGCGGCTGAAACCGTCAAGGGCAAGCCAACGGTGATCATAGCTGAAACGATAAAGGGCAAGGGCGTCAGCTTCATGGAAAACCAGGCAGGCTGGCATGGAAAGGCTCCAAATGATGAAGAGCTGGCAATAGCTCTCAGGGATCTCGGAGGTGAACAGTAATGGCTAAGATTGCAACAAGAGAAGCATACGGCAAGGCACTGGCTGCTTTGGCATTGAGAAATCCGGATGTTGTGGCACTTGATGCCGACCTGGCTGCTTCAACGAAGACCAATGAAGTTAAGAAAGTCGCTCCGGAAAGACATTTTGATTTCGGTATTGCCGAAGCTAACATGATCGGCGCAGCTGCCGGATTTGCCTGCAACGGCAAGATTCCATTTGCCTCAACGTTCGCCATTTTCGCTTCAGGCAGAGCCTATGACCAGGTCAGAAACAGTGTCGGCTATCCACATCTGAACGTTAAGATATGTGCCACTCACGCAGGCATAACAGTAGGAGAAGACGGAGCAACCCACCAGGCTCTTGAAGACATCGCTCTGATGAGAGTCATTCCGGGAATGACGCTCATTCAGCCGGCTGACGCAATTGAAACCGAAAAAGCGATCAACGCAATCGCTGAATATGAAGGACCGGTATACGTACGTCTTGGCAGAGCTGCTGTCGAGGAGATCAACACCTCTCCGGACTACAAGTTTGAGATCGGCAAGGGCGTCGTAATTCACGAAGGTACTTCACCTGTAACAATGATCGCAACAGGCGTCATGGTACAGGAAGCCATGAAGGCAATTGAAACGCTGAAGGAACAGGGAATCGATCCAAATCTCATCAACATTCATACCATCAAGCCAATTGATGAGGAACTGATCGTCAGATATGCTGAAAAGAGCGATTACATCATTTCTCTGGAAGAGCACAGCGTCATCGGTGGATTAGGCAGTGCCGTAAGTGAAGTATTGGCCAGAAAGTGTCCGAGAAAGCAGCTGTTCATTGGAGTACAGGACGTATTCGGTGAAAGTGGCAAGGCCAATCAGCTAATGGAAAAGTACGGACTGGCTGCTGACAGGGTAGTCGAACAGGTACTGGAATTCCTTAAGTAATAACACAGAAAAACAAGAGCCTCAGATGAGGCTCTTTTCATATGTCCTTGGATAACTCGGTCATCGTCGTATTATAGGCTTTCAGCATGTGCGGATATTCAATGTCCTTGTATACCGGAATGCCCTTAAGCCTGAATACCGTCTTGATGAAGTATCTGGCAAAGTATGGATTCTTTATCAGAAGCGGTCCGATCAGCTGAGTGCCAAAGAAGTTTCTGAGATGAATTCCATCCTGTTCGCTGTTGGTATTGCCGACCTTGCCGACGATCCTGAACAGGGGATGATCATTGTCAAGGAGCTTGCTGCACTTGTTGATGAAACCAACGCTCTTTTCCTTTATCTCATCACATGTCACGATGACATCTGAGGTATATCTTGTTTCTGCCTGCTCTACTGTTTTGAAGTCAAACAGGCCGATGCCTTCCAGAGTTCCCTCAGGAGTTTCAATTGACTTTCCCATCATTTCATAACTGTTGCCGGTAAACAGGAAAACTTTGTCACTTTCGTATGCCTTTTTCAGAAGATCCTTATACGGTAACAGGTGCTTTAGACAGGCCGTGCGTCTTCTTTCAGTGGAAGATCCGCAGTAGATGATGTCGTACTGATCAAGATCATCAAGCGTATCTGTCAGGGTTTTTCTGGTGATCTCAACTTCCTGCTTCTGATCCTTAAGCGCTTTCTCCAGGAAGCGTACGTTACCGTTATCACCGTAGAGGTTCATGATGTCGTAATACAGATGTAAGATCCTTATCATGATCCCACCTCCGTTCTGTCAGCAAGATTAAGGAACTTGTTCATGTCGGAGAAGCAGGTGATGACATACAGATACTCATCCGTCTTTTCCTTTATGTAGTCACAGGCAGCCGGAATGTCGACAAACAGCGATACTCTGTCCGCTGGAATGCCGGTGAATTCAAATCTGACTGCCAGATCGTTGCAGTAACGGCCGGCCAGGATGATCCTGTTCACACTGGCAAGCTTTTCAAAGTCGATGTCCCATAACCAGGATGTTTCTGAAGTAAAGTACTTCCTTGATACGGCATCAACGATGATCATGACGTTGACCTTATCGGGATCAGTGATGGCGACGTCGATTGAACGGTCATATGAGATGGAGTTCTCATGCTTGCTGGCAAGCAGCGTTCCTCTGATCTTTCCAAGTTCAAACTTCTGGATCCTTCCGGAATGCAGTGAATAGCTGCTGAGTTCTCTGGCGATGATCTTTCTGTCAATTCCTGCCAGATCACAGGCTGCGAAGGCAGCCAGGGTGTTGTAGCAGTGATAGATGCTCGTGAATGACAGTTCGATCCTGTACTCGTTGTCAATTACGATGTAGCCGTTTTCCAGATCAGCTTCGGTAAGCGTCCATCTGGTTTCAGGACGGTGGTAGTCACAGTGTGTGCAGTGATAGCTGCCGATGTGATTGTAGTGATAGTAATCATATTTCATTGGATGGTAACATACCGATGGTAACATACCGGACAGTACTTGCCATCATCGTAAATGCTGTCGTTAACTGCTTTGTCTTCCTTGAGGTGATCAGCTCCGAAATAGAATACGTTATCGCGGTGATAGCCGAAGCGGGTGACCAGTGGATCATCACCGTTGATGACCAGGGTCATGTCATCGTATATGCTTTGTCCAATGACGTCATAGACCCATTCAGGATGACCGTTTCTGGTCAGCTGGTCACGGTACAGATTGTTGATGATGTAATACTTCGGATGGAAATACTTGAAGGTATGTCTGGCATATCTTTCGTCTGATTCCAGTAACAGAACTTCACTTCTCATCCTGCCGCCTAATGTACAGTCGGCAATAATCAGAGTCGTAACGCCTTCAATCTGGTTGGAACCTTCCTTGTTATAAGCTACGGTCTTGCCGGCTTTTTCAATTACGTTGGCAATCATCTCCACGGTAGAGGTCTTGCCATTGCTGCCGGTTACGGCGATCACGGTCTCAGGCAGCTTTATCTGCGAAAGAATTGAAGGGTACAGCTTGAGAGCTATTGCCCCAGGCAAAGAACTGCCACGTCCAATGAGCTTAGCCATGAACCGTAACAGCTTGCAGATAAGTATTGTCAAAAACAGTCTGAGTTTCTTCATAAAATCACCAAATCCATTTTAAACTAAATGAAAGCCAAAAAAAATAAGACATTACGTCTTATTAGGAAAACTTTATGCGGTTGTGCAGGACCTTGCCAATGACATGGACGTTCTTGGCTTCCTGATCACGGGCGGAAAGTACGATCGGTTCATAAGCATCGTTGGCAGGCTGAAGGATCATTGTGTCACCCTTGAAGTATACGGTCTTGACCGTTGCTTCATCATCGATGAGTACGACACCGATGTCGCCGTTATTGAGATAATCCTGACGGTGAACATAGAGAAGATCGCCAGGGAGTATTCTGGCATCCTTCATGGAATCTCCGACTACTTCAAGATAGAAACAGTCACCATGGGCTGCGTCATCGGGGATGACGTGCTCAAACCCTCTGTACTCCTGATTGGCCAGGATAGGGGAGCCGCCTCTGACTGTTCCCAGAACCGGGATCTCCGTATTGAGATGAAGAGAAAGGTCGGTGTTCATCAGTTCATCAACGCTGACGTTGAAGAAATCCGCCAGTCTGGTAATTACGGAATAGGGAGGTACAGCTGATCCGTCTTCCCATTTCTGTATGGTGGTAAAGGACTTGTAGCCGAACTGTTCAGCGATATAATCCTGTGAAAACTTGCGGGTCCTTCTTAAGTAACGGAAATTCTTACCAAATGACATATAAACACCTCCATATTCATTATATATTCAATATGAACCCTAATCAAGTAAAACCTTGAAACATAATCAAGTTATAGTTGAATGATATTCAAGTTAATGTTAGAATGATGATGTAAGGAAGATCAGTATATGAAAACCTATGTTGAAGTAATATGTTCCTTTTCCTGCAATGGCCAGATAAAGCCAATGTACATCAAGTGGGGAAACGGAACGATTTATGAAATCACGAAGATAAATAAAATCATCCCATTGAAAAGGGATGATAGTTCATGCATTCAGTTTTCCTGTCAGATCGGGTCAAATACCCGTAATCTCTTTCTGGAAGAGGGCAAATGGTACGTTGAGCACAGATCCGCTCTTTACAACTGAATTATAGTCTGTCGATGAGACTGCTGAATATGTTAAGGCCGCTGATGATCGAACCAAGCGTACTTCCCAGATTGGCAAATACGACGACAAGAAGTATTCTTGTAACCTTGTTCTTCCATAAGCCCTTAAGTGAATTCAGATCTTCATTAAGTCTGTCGAAGTCTCCGACTGTCGGCTTGCGGAAGTGGGCTTCAGTAAGTCCGGCGAACCAGCCCGCTGCCATCAATGGATTAAGCGAGGTGATCGGCGAAGCAATGAAGGCAACCAGTATCGACAGTATGTGTCCTCCCGCCAGTAATACTCCCAGGGCACTGAGTGTACCGTTGAATATGATCCAGGTCTTTATCTGCTTGAGCCCCATCTCCTGATTCAGGGAGAATGAGAAGATGATGGCTGCGACGATTATTACCGGAAGATTT
>ONPK01000016.1 GCA_900319675.1 uncultured Bacillota bacterium | reverse complement strand
AATCATGCCCAGACGGAAAAGATGTATGAATATGCCATTAAGTGTCTGGGACTTACCGGTAAGGAAACGGTACTGGATGCCTATTGCGGCATCGGCACCATCGGCATCATCATGTCACAAAATGCCGGACATGTCATAGGCGTGGAGATTAACAAGGCAGCCGTAAGGGATGCTGTCAGAAATGCCAGAATGAATGAAGTTGAAAACATTGAGTTCCATTGTGAGGATGCCGGTAAATTCATGCAGAAACTGGCAGCTGAAAAGAGGCACATTGACGTCGCTCTGATGGACCCGCCAAGAGCAGGGGCAGACGACAAGTTCCTGGGTTCACTGGTAAGACTGAAACCGGAAAGAATAGTATACATATCCTGTAATCCGCTGACTCAGAAGGATAATCTTAGGTATCTGGTCAGAAACGGATATGAGGTCAAGATAATCCAGCCTGTTGATCTGTTTGCGTTTACTCAGCATACGGAATCAATAGCCCTGCTGGAAAGAGTGTGAATGGAGGCAGTAACATGAAGAAGATCCTGTTTGTAAATGCATGCGTAAGAAAGGAATCAAGAACCAGGGAACTGGCTGAACTGGTATTATCCAGACTTGACGGGGAAGTAGAGGAAGTAAATCTGGAAAAGGAGGCACTGAAGCCTCTGACCAGAAGAACTCTCAACAGGAGAATGAAACTGCAGAGCGAGAACAGGCTTGATGATGAGATGATAAGATACGCTCATCAGTTCAGGGACGCTGACATAATTGTCATGGCTGCTCCGTACTGGGATCTTTCCTTCCCGGCCTCCCTGAAGACTTACATCGAACACATCAACGTCGTAGGCGTTACCTTTGCCTATGCCAATGATGAACCATATGGCATGTGCAAGGCACAGCAGCTGATATACGTTACGACAGCCGGCGGTCCGATCTATTCCGATGAACTGGGATACGGCTACATCAGGGAACTGTGCGAGAAGTTCTACGGCATTAAGGATACAAGATACATCAAGGTTGAAAATCTTGATCTGTATGGGGCAGATGTTGAAGGCCTGATGAATGAAGGACGCGAAAAGATCAGAAACATGGAGTTCTAGAATGGTATATCTGAAGGAAGCCAATTACGAGGATCTTGAAGAGGAATACAGAGCCATAAAGAGCATTCCGTTCTATGAGAACGGCTATGGCAATACGTTCTGCTTCATGGACAGAGAGACATTCATCAGCGTTGGAATTCAGAAGATGATAGATTCCGGCAGGGGCGTAGGTCTTAAGGAAGGCCATGTCCCGGAATCATATTTCTTTCTTTGGGATGACAACAGGATCGTCGGTCTCTTTAAGATAAGACATTATCTGAGTGAAGAGTTAAGAAACGGCAGCGGGCATCTGGGCTTCGGCATCATTAAGGATTTCCGTAACATGCACTACGGTACGGAAGGGTTAAGACTTACCCTGGAAAAATGCAGGGAACTGGTCGAGGAAGACGAGGTCTACATGGCCTGTTTCAAGTACAACAAGCCGTCACTGGCCGTAATGCTCAATAACGGGGCCAGGATCGTCAGGGAAGACAGTGAGATCTACTACACCAGAGTCAGGATAAGGTAAGCGGCATGAAGAAGATGGAAAAGACAAACGTAATGCGCATTCTTGATCAGATGAATATTACTTACAGGGAACATACCTATGACAGCACCGAGGCCATCAGCGGCACGGAAGTAGCTTCCATTCTTGGTGAAGATCCTGACCAGGTGTTCAAGACGCTGGTTACGGTCGGTGCCAGCAGGCAGAACTACGTATTCGTCATACCGGTGACCAGGGAACTGAATCTTAAGAAGGCGGCCAGGGCAGCCGGGGAGAAGAGCATTCAGATGATCAAAAGCAAAGAACTGTTGCCGCTGACCGGATATGTTCACGGTGGCTGTTCACCGATAGGAATGAAAAAGTTCTTTGGCACATTTCTTGACGAGACGGCAATGTTATTTGATACAATACTATTCAGCGGGGGTAAGATAGGTTTTCAGGTGGAAATGAATCCTGAGGATCTCAAGGCAGTCATTCCGTTTGAGTATGCGGATCTCTGCGATTAGGAAGGCAGCTTATGAAAAAGTTCAAGTTAGTACTATGTGACAATGACGGTACTCTGGTTGATGATGAAAGAGTTCTGACGCCAAGAACCAGGAGAGCAATAGAAAGATTACATGAAGAAGGATACCTGTTCGGCATAGCCAGCGGCAGAACCTATGAGGATCTGTCTGCCTATCCGGGTAAATGGGGTCTGGATTTTGACTTTGATGTTTACGTGTGTCTCAACGGGGCTCAGTTATATGACGGTCTGGAGGGAAAACTCTACAATTACAATTTTCTGAAGCCGGATAAGCTCAAGGAAATCATTGAGACGACAAAGGACCTTGACTACGTTGCCACCCAGATCATCGTTGATGACAAGTACTATTTCAACAGAGTGGATGACAGAGTCAGAGAATCGATCTCCCGTAACAACAGGCACAAGATCGCCATCATGGACATTGAGAAGTTCTATGAAAAGGAAGCTCCGAAGATCCTGCTCAGAGTTCCTGAGGAAAGGATGGCAGATCTGGAGGCGTTCGTAGCTGCTCACCCGATTGAGGGTGTAGAAGGTTTCAAGACTCAGCCTGTCTGCTTTGAATTCATGGCAGCCGGAACGGATAAGACCGTTGCCATGAAACTGTTCTGCGAAAAGCACGGCATCGCTCTTGATGAAGTCATCAGTTTCGGTGATACAACCAATGACAATGGCATGCTGAGAGACAGCTATGGCGTCTGCATGATCAACGGGTCCGATGATACCAAGGCAGTTGCCAGGGAGATCACGGAGTATTCCAACAATGAGGATGGCTGGGCCAGATACGTTGAAAAACACTTATTAGGAGAATGAGGAAGGCAGAGGTCTTCCTTTTTTCATAAATTGGCATATATTAATATATAAGGATATATAAGCCATGAAGAAGAGTGTTAAGAAGTTAAGCGGTATCGGCCAGTACTACCTGGAGAGTGTACCGTACGCAAATGGCAGATGGTATTATGCCATTGATTCAAATCACGGTGACATCTATGAGGCGCAGGAGATCTTCGAACAGGGACATGAGCTGAAGGGCGATGTTTTAACCCTTGTCAGCTATCCTGAGGGGGAGATTCGCTATCAGAGCGGTCGCAGGAAAAATGTAAGTTATGTGTCGCCTGTTTTCAATGATGGCTGTGTTTTCTTTGCGGCCGTTGACTTCAATGAAAAAGAAATAAGCATATGCAGGTTTGATCCTGAAGAAGGAAGGATTAACATTGTTGAAGAACTGTCCCTTGATAAGCTGGAGACATGTTATAATCTTAATCTGTTCGGTGAGCCATTGACCCTGTCGGTACAGTACGGCAAAGATGGTGAGATGATTTTCCACATTGTCTATCCTGAAGATGTGACAATAAAAGGAGAACTGAGGGAAAGCTTCTATCACAGGGAAGGGGACAGACTCTATTCCTGCCGCTGGCATGAGGATGAGGATCTGAATTACTACGAAGATACTGTAGTCAGAAGCGTTAAAAGCGGTGAGATCATCGAGGAATTTGAAGGTGATGTCACAGTAATGCCTGACGGGCAGATGTGGCTGATAAAATGATCAAAAAGAGGTCGAAAATTGTTGACACCTCTTTTTTTCTGCGTTAAGATAATAGGGCTGAAAGATGGCTCCTTAGGGGAGCTATATTAAATTGAGCAAAAAGACGCACCCGGAAGTGTGTGCAAATGAAAGGAGAAAACAGATGCCAACTATTAACCAATTAGTTCGTAAGGGACGTGACAGCAAACAGTGGAAGAGCAATTCACCTGCATTAAACCGTGGTTACAATTCTCTGAGACGTCGTCCTACTGACACTACTGCTCCTCAGAAGCGTGGAGTATGCACACGTGTTGGTACAATGACACCGAAGAAACCTAACTCAGCATTACGTAAGTATGCCCGTGTACGTTTAAGCAATGGTATGGAAGTTACAGCTTACATTCCTGGTGAAGGACACAACCTGCAGGAACACAGCGTTGTTCTGATCCGTGGAGGACGTGTTAAGGATTTACCAGGTGTTAGATATCATATTTTACGTGGAACTATGGACTGTGCTGGTGTAAACGATCGTAAGCAGGGTCGTTCACTGTACGGAACAAAGAGACCTAAATAAACCGTTGATTGTGAAAGGAGGAAAATAAATTATGCCAAGAAAAGGACACATTGCGAAAAGAGACGTTTTAGCAGATCCAATTTATAACTCTAAGTTAGTTACTCGTTTAATCAACAGAATCATGATCGACGGGAAAAGAGGAACAGCTCAGACTATTCTTTATAACGCATTCGAAATCGTAGAAGAAAAGACAGGCCGTCAGCCTATGGAAGTATTCGAACAGGCTCTGGATAACATCATGCCTGTATTGGAATTAAAGGTTCGCCGTGTTGGTGGTGCTAACTACCAGGTACCAGTAGAAGTTTCTCAGGAGAGAAGACTGACATTAGGTTTAAGATGGTTAGTTAACTACGCAAGATTACGTAACGAAAAGACAATGGAAATCAGACTCGCTAACGAGATCATCGATGCATCAAATGGTGTTGGTGGTGCCGTTAAGAAGCGTGACGATACCCATAAGATGGCCGATGCCAACAAGGCATTCGCTCACTTCCGCTGGTAGTAGAGGATTAAATTTATGCCAAGAGAGTTTGATTTATTGCATACCCGGAATATCGGAATCATGGCACACATTGATGCCGGTAAGACGACTACTACAGAACGTATTCTTTACTATACTGGTCGTACGCATAAGATAGGTGAGACTCATGATGGCACAGCTACAATGGACTGGATGGAGCAGGAACAGAAGAGAGGAATTACCATTACTTCTGCTGCTACGACAGCTACTTGGAAAGGTTGCAGAGTTAACATTATCGATACACCAGGGCACGTAGACTTTACTGTTGAGGTTGAAAGATCATTAAGAGTTCTTGATGGGGCTGTAACGGTACTCGATGCCAAGGCAGGTGTAGAACCGCAGACTGAAACAGTCTGGAGACAGGCTTCTACATACGGCGTACCCAGAATCGTGTTTGTAAACAAGATGGACGCAACCGGAGCTGACTTCTACATGTCAGTAGACTCAATCGGCAAGCGTTTAGGCGCCAAGGCTGCACCTATTCAGCTTCCGATAGGAACTGAGGCCAATTACACCGGAGTCATTGACCTGGTAGAAAGAAAGGCCTATCAGTTCTCAAATGATGTTAATGAACCTGACGATGAAATCGAAATTCCGGCAATCATGCAGGATGAAGTTGAGATCTACCGTGAAAAGCTGGTTGAAGCCGTTGCTGATTACGATGATGACTTCATGATGAAGGTTCTGGAAGGAGAAGAAATAACTGCTGAAGAGCTTAAGGCTCAGATCAGAAAGGCAGTTATCACCGGTGAATTCTTCCCGGTAATGTCAGGTGCCGCCTATAAGAACAAGGGCGTTGTTCAGATGCTCGATGCAGTAGTCGATTATCTGCCGTCACCTGTTGAAGTACCGCCATACAAGGGCGTTGACTCAAGAGGTAACGAAGTTCTGGTTCACGCTGACGACAATGCACCATTCGCTGCACTGGCGTTCAAGATAATGACTGACCCGTTTGTAGGAAAGCTGACATACTTCAGAGTATATGCCGGCACTGCCAAGGCAGGATCCTACATCTACAATTCATCTAAGGGGCAGAAGGAAAGATTCGGAAGAATCATGCAGATGCATGCCAACCACCGTCAGGACATCGCTGAGGTAAACGCAGGTGACATCGCAGCTGCCATCGGTTTCAAGTATACTTCTACCGGAGACACTCTGTGTGCCGAAGGAAAGGACATCAAGCTTGAATCCATGGTGTTCCCGGAACCGGTTATCAATCTGTCAGTTGAACCAAAGACCCGTAATGACCAGGATAAGATGGCCATCGCCTTATCAAAGCTGGCTGAAGAAGACCCGACATTCAAGACCTATACCGATACGGAAACAGGTCAGACGATCATTGCCGGAATGGGAGAACTCCATCTCGACATCATCGTAGACCGCATGAAGCGTGAGTTCGGTGTTGAATGCAACGTCGGCAAGCCGGAAGTAGCTTATCGCGAAACCATTACCAAGACTGCCGAATGTGAAGGCAAGTTCGTCAGACAGTCAGGTGGACATGGTCAGTATGGTCACGTATGGATCAGATTTGAACCAAATGAAGACAAGGGCTTCGAATTTGTCGATGCCACAGTTGGCGGAAGTGTTCCGAAGGAATACATCAAGCCTACGGAAGAAGGCCTTAAGGCAGCTCTCAGCAGCGGCTTGCAGGCCGGCTATCCGGTAATCGACATCAAGGCAGTTCTGTTTGATGGATCTGCTCATGAAGTAGACTCAAGTGAAAATGCCTACAAGATAGCTGCCAGTCTGGCGTTAAGAGAGGCAGCTAAGAAATGCGCACCTGTGATTCTGGAACCGATCATGAACGTTGAAGTAACGGCTCCAAGTGAGTACCTTGGTTCTGTAATGGGTGACATTACTTCAAGAAGAGGTCAGATCGTTGACCAGATTGAGAGGGGAAACGCCATCGCCGTAAAAGCCATGGTACCTCTTTCAGAAATGTTCGGATACGCTACGGCGTTACGTTCATTTACTCAGGGCAGAGGCAATTACATTATGCAGATGGACCACTATTCACAGGTTCCATTCAGTATCACACAGGAGATAATCAAGCGTAATGCTGCCTAGCCGATATTTATTGATTTATTAGTATTTATGCTATAAAATGTTTATTGGATAAGATTTCAAGGAGGAAATAAACTATGGCAAAACAGAAATTTGACAGATCTAAACCACATGTTAACATTGGTACAATCGGACATATCGACCATGGTAAGACAACCTTAACATCTGCTATTACCAGAGTTCTGGCAAAGCAGGGCAAGGCTGAAGCTAAGGCTTACGACCAGATCGACGGTGCACCAGAGGAAAAGGCTCGTGGTATCACTATCAACACAGCACACGTTGAGTACGAAACAGACAAGAGACACTACGCACACGTAGACTGCCCAGGGCATGCTGACTACATCAAGAACATGATCACTGGTGCTGCTCAGATGGATGGCGCTATCTTAGTAGTAGCTGCTCCAGACGGACCAATGCCACAGACAAACGAGCACGTATTATTAGCTCGTCAGGTAGGCGTACCTGCAATGGTAGTATTCCTGAACAAGTGCGACATGATGGAAGGTCAGGAAGAATTCATCGACTTAGCAGAAATGACAGTCCGTGAATTATTAGACAAGTATGGATTCGATGGCGACAACACTCCAGTTATCAGAGGTTCAGCTCTGAAGGCTATGGAAGGCGATCCAGAAGCAGAAAAGGCTATCTTAGAGCTGATGGATGCAGTTGACGAATGGATCCCAGACCCAGCACGTGAAGATGACAAGCCATTCTTAATGGCAATAGAAGATACAATGACAATCACTGGCCGTGGCACAGTTGCTACAGGACGTGTTGAACGTGGTAGAATCAACCTGAACGACCCAGTTGAAATCGTTGGTATCAGACCTACTCAGAAGTCAGTTGTAACTGGTCTTGAAATGTTCAGAAAGACTCTGGAATACGCAGTTGCAGGCGACAACATCGGTGCATTACTCCGTGGTATCTCTCGTGACCAGATCGAACGTGGTCAGGTCTTAGCAAAACCAGGAAGCGTACATCCTCATAGCAAGTTCAAAGGTCAGGTTTACGTATTAACAAAGGAAGAAGGCGGCCGTCATACTCCATTCGTAGCTAACTACCGTCCTCAGTTCTATTTCCGTACAACTGACGTTACAGGCGTTATCGAAGACTTAGGCGGACAGGAAATGGTTATGCCTGGTGATAACGTTGAAATGACTGTTGAACTGATTCACCCAATCGCTGTAGAACAGGGAACAAAGTTCTCAATTCGTGAAGGTGGACGTACAGTTGGTTCAGGTTCTGTTACAGAAATCCTCGGCTAATTAGTTTAGTATCTGTATATAAAAGCTGTTCATGTGAACAGCTTTTTTCTATGTGTGTGAATTTATTGTTTTAGGTTTGGAATAATAACTGTTAGAATAGAAGTATCAATCATGAGGTAAGTACCATGGCACAGACAAAATTCATTCGTAATCCCGATGGAACCGTACATATCGAATGGGACAATGGCGGTTATTATGACGGCGAGTACAGAAATAATACTGTAACCGGTAAGGGTTACATGTTTTATCCCGGCCCGCCGGCAAAGACATACGATGGCAATTTCAGCAATTACGAATGGAACGGATATGGCAAGGCGACCTTCTATGACAATGATGGAAATATTGACACCATCTATGACGGTTACTGGATCAGTAACAAAAGACAGGGAAGAGGTACAACATACTGGCATAAGAATGGTGCGCTGTACTGTGTGGAGACCTGCGAATGGATAGAAGACAATCGAAAGTTTTCCGGATTATCTGTGCTTGAATACTACGATAATGGAGTAAAGTATCAGGAAATTGAGATTAGCGGCATTAACGGCACTACTCAGCAGGCCTATCATGTAAAATGGGATGACGGCTGCGATCTGAAGGGAACGGTTGATGATAATGTTCCAGAGTATTCCGTCGGTCCCATGACCATGAAATACGGTCCTCAATACAGAGTGGAGTATCTGCGTGACTGTGTATATGAGGGTGATCTTAAGCGCATTGACAACCTGTGGACCCGTCATGGTAAGGGAAAGTACACCACGCCTGACGGTACGGTGTATGAGGGCAGTTTCATAATGAACAAGCGAAACGGCATTTTCAAGGTGACCTATCCTGACGGTTCTCACAAGATCTGTGATTACAAGGATGACGAACTGTCTGCCGTTGTATTCCATAAGGATAAATATGGCAATGAGATAAAGGATACTTCTGCCATCGGCAAGGTGGAAAGCACTGAACAGAAGCAGGAAACTTATGATGAACGTTATCTGCATGTCAGCAACAATGACAATCAGCAGTACTCAGCTGCCTTGCAGGAAGACTTCAGAAACGTCATTGGCATGCATAATGTCAAGAAACAGCTTGATACGATGTACAAGAGATTCAAGATCGATTCAATGCGTCAGCTTACTCTTGGCGTATCATCAAGCAAGCAGGGATATTATTTCATCATTACCGGTAATCCGGGCACGGGAAAGACGACCGTTGCCAGGATCATCGGCAAGATGCTGTACAACATGAATCTTCTGCCTAAGGACACCTTCATCGAAGTAGATCGTTCAAAGCTGGTCGGTCAGTACATCGGCCAGACAGCCATCCTGACTGCAGAAACGATTGAAAAGGCCAGGGGCGGCACCCTGTTCATCGATGAGGCCTATACCCTGTATAAGAAGGATAACGAACGTGATTTCGGTACTGAAGCCATAGATACCTTACTGAAGGACATGGAAGACCACCGTGGTGAATACTGCGTCATACTGGCAGGCTATGCCGAACAGATGGGTGACATGATCAGAAATGCCAACCCGGGTCTGGCTTCAAGATTTGACCATAAGATAGAAATAGAGGACTATTCAGCAGATGAACTGGTAGACATCCTGGTGTCCATGGCTGAAGGCCGTCACTTCCACATAAAGAAGGAAGCCAGAGACATCATTCTGGCCAGAATAAACAAGGAAAAAATCGACGATACATTTGACAATGCCCGCTTTGCCAGAAGACTTCTGGATGAAGCCATCGAGAAACAGGCCGTAAGACTGTCGGAGAACATCGATAGCATTGACATGGCTGATCTTCAGGTTCTCCATACCGATGAATCTGGTATTCACCGGAAACCCAGGCACCGGTAAGACTACCGTTGCCAGACTGTTAAGCCAGATATACTTCCATCTGGGTCTGTTAAAGAGACCTGATGTATTCATAGAGTGCGTCAGGGCTGACCTGGTTGGCAGATATCAGGGCGAAACGGCTCTTAAGGTAAAGGAAGTCATCAGAAAGGCGCTGGGAGGCATCCTGTTCATAGATGAGGCCTATTCGCTGGTAATGAATTCCAATGACTCATTCGGCATAGAAGCCGTAAATACTCTGGTCAGTGAAATAGAGAACAACAGGGACAATCTGGCAGTGATTCTTGCTGGTTATACCAGGGAGATGGAAGAGTTCCTTAACAGTAACCCCGGGTTAAGAAGCAGACTTTCAAAGATCATTGAATTCCCGGACTATACACTGGATGAACTGATGCAGATCTTCAGGTTTGACATGAAGAAAAGGGGATATGAACTCAACATAAATGACAGCGTCCTTTCCGAGACAATAGGCAGGGAAATGAATGCCAGGGACTTCGGCAATGCCAGAGGCGTAAGGAACATCTGTGACAGGGTAATTGCCGCTCATAATACCAGACTTAATACGATGGATCTGTCATCACTGACAAATGAGGCAATCGTTACGATTACCGATGCAGATTTTAGACTATGAGCGCCGTAACCGTGTATAATATATAATAGATAAATATGGAGAGATACTATGGATAATTATGAAGAACTCCAGGATCATGAGATCCTACTTGAGCTTTTAAGGGAAAAGAGAGAAAGAGCTGCCCAGCAGAGAACCAGAACCATCATCGTATTCGTTCTGGTAGCCTGCTTTGCGATCGCTCTGGCCATCTGCATTCCAAAGGTATTGGAAATGTACCGCCAGTACAATCAGGCAATGAAGTACATTGATACCGTTTACGGACAGGTAGAAGATGTGATCAAGACCTACAGCGGCACGTTTGAAAAGGTAGCCCAGCTGGATGTTGAAAACGTCGTAAAGACATTGAATGATGTAAGTGCATTCATCAACAGCATTTTCGGCGGTTTATCAGGTAACTAATATCTGTCTGACAGATACAACATAACAAAGAAAGGATATATTAAATATGGTAGGTATTTTATTGATGAGCCATGGAAGAATGGCAGAAGGCATGCTTGACTCAAGCAAACTGTTCTTTGGAGATGACATCCCTCAGATCAAGGCACTGTGCCTGATGGCAAGTGACAACCCTGAGGAATTTGATGAGAAGATCAGAGCCGCAGTTGAGGAGATCGATGACGGACAGGGTGTCATTGCCATGTGTGACCTGTTAGGCGGAACACCATGCAACAGAAGCGCGCTGGTACTGAATGACCGCTTGCAGGTAATCACCGGAATGAACTTCTCAATTCTGCTTGAACTGCTGGGAAAGAGAATGAGCGTAAACGACATTTCCGAGATCGACATTCCTGAACTGATCCAGGTTGGCAAGGACGGAATCATCTCATTAAACGAGTTCTTCAAGGCCGCTCAGCAGGAAGACAGCTATTAAAAATCATATAGTAAAAATAGTTAAAAAAGGCTTGATTTAAAGCCTTTTTTTGTGCTATTATAATCGGGCGACCGTGTGGACATGCGAGGTTGCCGGCACACTGATATTCGTTGTCATGGTGTGTAGTCGGGGAATTCGCATCGAGCGGAATCTATCATGGAATAGACAAAGCAAAAAGGAGGAAATATCCATGGCAAAAGCAAAGAATACTGTCCGTATTCGTCTGAAAGCATATGAACATCGTTCAATTGATTCAGCAAGTCAGAAGATTGTTGAAGCAGCAACGAATCATGGCGCTAAGAAAGTCGTAGGACCAGTACCACTACCAACTGAGAAACAGGTAGTCACAGTTTTAAGAGCTACTCATAAGTATAAGGATGCTCGTGAACAGTTCGAAATCAGAACTCATAAGAGACTTGTTGAGATCATCGGACCAACAGCAGAAACCATCGATGCATTAAGCAGACTGGAACTGCCAAGCGGTGTCGAGATCGAAATCAAGTTATAGGACATTGGAGGTGAACATCATGAAAGGAATTATGGGACGTAAACTTGGTATGACTCAAGTCTTCACAAATGATGGTACACTCATCCCAGTGACCGTAGTTGAAGTTACACCTAACGTTGTATGTCAGAAGAAGACATTGGAAAATGATGGTTATGTATCATTACAGTTAGGTATGGAAGACCTGAAGGAATCCAGAGCTACAAAGGCTAACATTGGCCATGCCAAGAAGGCTAACACAGCTCCAAAGAGATTCTACCGCGAAGTTAAGAGCGACGAGATGGCTGACCTCGAAGTAGGCGCAACAGTATGTGCTGATCTGTTCGCAGCCGGCGACATGGTCGACGTACAGGGTACTTCACGTGGTAAGGGCTTCATGGGTGCTGTATACCGTAACAATCAGGCATTACAGCCAAGGACTCACGGTGTTTCAAGAACACGTAGAGCAGTTGGTTCATTAGCTACCATCGGACGTAACAACGGTTACATCAACAAGGGCAGATTAATGGCCGGTCATGAAGGTAATTACACAACAACAAATCAGAATCTCGAAATCGTAAAGGTTGACATGGAAAACAATTGCCTCTTAATCAAGGGCAACGTTCCAGGACCACGTAAGGGATTGGTAATCGTCAAGACAACAGTTAAACCTGTTAAGCATGTTGATCCTGTTGATCTGATCGACTACAGCAAAAAAGAGGAGGCTTAATGTATGGCAACTAAGAAGTTAACAGTTAAGGTTCTTGACCAGACTGGTAAGGAATTAAGAGACTTAACATTAGATGAAGCTGTATTCGGCATTGAGCCAAATCAGCAGGCAATGTTTGATGCAGTTGTTATGCAGCAGGCATCATTACGTCAGGGCACAGCCGATACAAAGGGACGTTCAGAAGTTTCCGGCGGCGGCAAGAAGCCATGGCGTCAGAAGGGCACAGGCAGAGCCAGACAGGGTTCTACCAGAGCTCCACAGTGGAGAGGCGGCGGCACAGTATTCGGACCTACACCTAGAAAGTACGGATATCGTCTGAACCGCAAGATCCGCAGACTTGCATTACGTTCTTATCTGTCACAGATGGTTAACGACAACGCACTGTTAGTTGTTGACAAGATCCAGTTAGATGCAGTCAAGACCAAGGACTTCGTCAAGGTCATGAATGATCTGAAGGTTGACAGAAAGGTATTATTCGTCTTCGACGTTAACGAAGACTGGGAAAATGCATGGTTAAGCATGCGTAACCTTCCAAACGCTGCATTCGCAACAAGCGATGGCTTAAGCTGTCTGGATATGGCAAATGCCTACACCATGGTAGCTACTGAAGCAGCAGTTGGCAAAATTGAGGAGGCGTTAAAATAATGGCAGCACGTGATATTATCTTACGTCCAATCGTAACTGAGAAATCAATGAAGAATCAGGAAGACGATAACAAGGTCACCTTTGAAGTAGCTAAGGACGCTAACAAGACAGCAGTCAAGCTCGCAGTTGAAGAGATCTTCAACGTCAAGGTTGAGAAAGTTAACATTGTCAACACACCAAGAAAGTCAAAACGCTTAGGCCGTTACGTTGGTGAAGTTGGCGGCATCCGCAAGGCTATCGTCAAGTTAGCTGAAGGAAGCACGATTAACCTCTACAGTGAAGGTTAATTAAAAGAAACTATCGGAAGAAGCACACTATTTCCGGATAAATTGTGTAAGGAGGAAAAATACAATGGCGATTAAAAAGTATAAGCCAACGACAAACGGTCGCAGAGGCATGACGTCATTAGATTTCAGTGAAATCACCAAAACAAAACCAGAACGTTCATTATTAGCTCCGTTAAAGTCAAACGGCGGCCGTAACAATAACGGACGTATCACAACCCGTCATCAGGGAGGCGGACATAAGCAGGCATATCGTATCATCGATTTCAAGCGTAACAAGGACAACATCCCTGCAAAGGTAGCATCAGTTGAATATGATCCAAACAGAAGCGCAAACATCGCTCTCTTGAATTATGTTGACGGTGAAAAGAGATACATCATCTGCCCTGATCAGTTAACGGTCGGAACAGAGGTCATCTCAGGCGAAGCTACAGACATTAAGGTCGGTAACTGCTGCCAGCTGAACAACATGCCTGATGGTACATTCATTCACAACGTTGAATTAAAGCCAGGCAAGGGCGGACAGGTTGCCAGAAGTGCTGGTTGCAGCGCTCAGATCTTAGGTTCTGAAGGCAAGTATGTCATCGTCAGACTGTCAAGTGGTGAAGTAAGAAAGTTCTTAGGCAATTGCCGTGCAACCATCGGTGTTGTAGGCAATGGCGACCACTCACTGGTAAATATCGGTAAGGCCGGCAGAACTCGCTGGATGGGCGAAAGACCAACAGTCAGAGGTTCAGCCATGAACCCAGTAGATCACCCTCATGGAGGTGGCGAAGGTAGAGCTCCTATCGGACGCAAGTCTCCAATGACACCATGGGGCAAGAAGGCAATGGGCGTTAAGACCCGTAAGAAGAAAAAAGCATCTACTGCATTAATCGTACGTCGTCGTAACGGCAAGTAGGAAAAGGAGGAAGAAAAATGAGTCGTAGTATTAAAAAGGGACCTTTCGTCGATGAAAGCCTGATGAAAAAAGTTGAAGCTATGAATAAGAGCGGCAAAAAAGAAGTCATCAAGACCTGGTCACGTCGTTCAACAATCTTCCCGTCATTCCTCGAACATACATTCGCTGTTCACAACGGCAAGGAACATGTTCCGGTATACGTTACAGAAGATATGGTTGGTCACAAGTTAGGTGAATTTGTTCCAACAAGAAAATTCGGTGGACATGCCGAAGATAAGAAGGCTTAGGAGGATTATTCGAGATGGAAGTTAAGTCAACTGCAAAGAGCGTCCGCGTAACACCTCGCAAGGCCAGATTAGTATTGGATCTTATCAGAGGCAAGGACATCAAGGAAGCACAGGCAATCTTAAAGTTCACGCCACGTGCTGCATCACCAGTAATCTTAAAGGTTCTGAATTCTGCAGTAGCCAACGCTACACACAATCACAACCTTGACGATACAAAATTATATGTCAAGGCATGCTATGCTGACGAGGCCAGAACTCTGAAGCGCTGGATGCCAAGAGCAAAGGGATCTGCAAGCCAGATCTTAAAGCGTCAGAGCCACATCACAGTGGTAGTTGACGAAAAGGAATAGGAGGGAGAAATTATGGGTCAGAAAGTATCACCAATAGGCTTACGCGTAGGCGTTATCCGTGACTGGGAATCCAGATGGTATGCTGAAAAGGAATACGGCACATTATTACAGGAAGACATCAAGATTCGTAAGTATCTCTTCTCTGCATTAAAGGATGCTGCAGTCAGCCATGTTGAAATCGAAAGACAGAAGAACAGGGTTGAACTGATCATCAAGACAGCTCGTCCAGGTGCCATCATCGGTACAAACGGCGAAACTGTTGAAAAACTGAAAAAGGACTTAGTTAAGTTAACAAGCGGCAAGCAGATCAACATCAAGGTTGTTGAAGTTGCCAACCCAGATCTGGATGCACACCTCGTTTCAAAGAGCATCGCAGAACAGCTTGAACAGAGAGCATCATTCAGAACAGCTCAGAAGAGAGCCATTCAGAAGACAATGCGTTCAGGCGCAAAGGGAATCAAGACCATGGTATCTGGCAGATTAGGCGGCGCCGACATCGCCAGAAGCGAAGGCTATTCAGAAGGCGTTACACCTCTGCATACATTAAGAGCTGACATCGACTATGCACTGTCTGAAGCAGCTACAACTTATGGACGCTTAGGTGTCAAGGTATGGATCTGCCGTGGCGAAGTATTAAGAGGACAGATGGTTAAGGATCCTGAGGCTCCAAAGTTCTCTGGTCAGAGAAATGACCGCAGACGTAATAACAACAACCGTCGTCCACAGAGAGATGCAAGAGCTAATGACAGAAACGAAGCTCCTGCAGAGAAGAAGGAGGTAACTGAAAATGTTAGTGCCTAAGAGAACAAAGTACAGAAGACCTCACCGCGTCAGCTATGAAGGACGCAGCAAGGCCGGAAGAGAAGTTACATTCGGTGAATTCGGCTTAGTTGCAGAAGAAGGCGCATACATAACAAATAACCAGATCGAGGCAGCCCGTGTTGCCATGACTCGTAACATGAAGCGTGGCGGTAAAGTCTGGATCAAGATTTTCCCACACATGGCTAAGACAAAGAAGCCATTAGAAGTACGTATGGGTAGTGGTAAGGGTGCACCAGACAGCTGGGTTGCAGTCGTACAGGCCGGCCGTGTTCTGTTTGAAGTTGCTGAAGTAGACGAGAGCGTTGCCCGTGAGGCATTACGTCTTGCTGCTAACAAGCTTCCTATCAAGACACGTTTCGTTGTAAGAGGAAAGGAAGGTAAATAGTCATGGAAAAGATGAAGGAAATCCGCGAATTAAGCAACGCTGATCTGACAAAGAAGATCGACGAACTTAAGGAAGAACTATTCAACCTGCGTTTCCAACAGGCTACTGGCGTATTGGAAAATCCTGCCAGAATGAAAGAAATTCGTAAGACAATTGCTCGTATCAAGACCGTTCTTACAGAACGTGCTAGCGAAAGAGCGTAGGAGGGTCTAGGATATGGAAAGAACACATCGTAAAGTATTCCAGGGCGTAGTTGTCTCTGACAAGATGGATAAGACAATCGTTGTCGAAATCGCTACAAGCAGAAGACATGCAGCCTATGGCAAGCGTGTAAAGTATTCAAAGAAATTCGTAGCTCATGATGAGAACAATGAAGCCGCAATGGGCGATACAGTTCAGATCATGGAGACAAGACCTTTATCAGCAACAAAGCGTTTCCGCTTAGTCAAGATTGTTGAGAAGGCAGTTGTGTTATAGGAGGTACACTTGAATGATTCATAATGAAACAAGGTTAAAAGTTGCCGATAACACAGGAGCTAAGGAATTATTAGTTATCCGTTGCTTAGGCGGAAGCAGAAGAAAGAGCGCATCAGTTGGTGACATCGTTGTCGCTACAGTAAAGTCTGCTACTCCTAACGGAACAGTTAAGAAGAGTGATGTTGTCAAGTGTGTCATCGTCAGAACATCTTACCCAGTAAGAAGAGAAAACGGCACATACATCAAGTTTGATGACAACGCAGCAGTTATCATCAAGGATGACAAGTCACCTGTTGGAACACGTATTTTTGGACCAGTTGCAAGAGAAGTTCGTGAAAAGGAATATACAAAGATCGCTTCTCTGGCATCTGAGGTATTATAGGAGGACGTCACATGAAGATTAAAAAAGGCGATAAGGTTCAGGTCATTGCAGGCAAGGACAAAGGCGTTACAGGTGATGTCTTAGCTACATACCCGGACAAGAATCAGGTTGTCGTAGAAGGTGTCAACATTCGCAAGAAGGCTGTCAGACCTACTCAGATCAATCCTGATGGTGGCATCATGTCACAGGAAGCACCTATTGATGCCAGCAACGTTATGCTGTACGACACAAAGGCCAAGAAGGCCGGCCGTGTTGGCTACGTAATGGAAGGCAAGACAAAGGTCAGAATCAATAAGAAGACCGGCAACAAGGTTAAGGCCGACAAGAAGAAGAAATAAGGAGGAGCAGGATGAACCGTTTAAATCAAAAATATAACGACGAAATCGTTAATAAATTGATGAAGAAGTACAACTACAAGTCAGTAATGCAGGCTCCTAAGTTGGTTAAAATTGTTGTAAACATGGGCGTTGGCGATGCAATCGGCAATCCTAAGGCTTTGGAAGAAGCTGTAGAAGAATTAACCGCTATAACAGGTCAGAAGCCGGTTATTACAAAGGCTAAGAAGTCAATTGCTAACTTCAAGTTAAGAGAAGGCATGCAGATTGGCTGTAAGGTTACCTTAAGAGGCGAAAGAATGTACGACTTCTTTGATAAGCTGGTAACGATCAGCTTACCAAGAGTAAGAGACTTCAGAGGCGTCTCAAGAACCGCATTTGATGGCAGAGGAAACTACACCTTAGGCATTAAGGAACAGTTGATCTTCCCTGAAATCAATTACGATAAGGTTGCAATTGTCAGAGGCATGGACATTGTCATCGTCACAACTGCAAACACAAACGAAGAGGCATATACATTATTAGAAGAATTAGGTATGCCTTTCACAAAGTAGGAGGTTAACAATGGCAAAGAAAGCAATGATTAACAAGGCTAACAAGCCTGCCAAGTATTCTGTAAGAGAATACACTCGTTGTGAGCGTTGTGGAAGACCTCACTCAGTACTGAGAAAGTACAAACTGTGCCGTATCTGCTTCCGTGAACTGGCTTATCAGGGTCAGATTCCAGGTGTCAGAAAGGCCAGCTGGTAAAAGGAGGAATAAGAATTATGATGGTTACAGATCCAATTGCTGATATGCTCACACGTATCAGAAACGCTATCCAGGCAAAGCACGACAGCGTTGTTGTTCCTTCTAACAAAGAAAAGCTCGAAATCGCAAGGATTTTGAAAGAAGAAGGTTTCATCACTGACTTTGTAGTTGATGGTGATTTAAAGAAAAACATTATTATTACCTTAAAGTACGGCAAGAACAACGAAAAGGTCATCAGCGGCTTAAAGCGTATCTCTAAACCTGGTTTAAGAGTTTATGCAAAGGCTGATGAACTGCCAAGAGTACTGAACGGCTTAGGCATCGCTATCATTTCTACCTCAAAGGGTATGATCACTGATAAGGAAGCCAAGCAGCAGCACATCGGTGGTGAAGTTGTTGCTTACATCTGGTAATAAGGTAATTAGAAAGAGGTAAGTAAATGTCACGTATCGGAAATAAAGCGATTACCATTCCTGCTGGTGTAGAAGTTACTGTATCAGAAGGCAATGAGGTGACTGTTAAGGGACCTAAGGGAACTTTAACTCGTCAGTTCAGTTCATTAATGGAAATTGAACAGAATGCAGGTATCATCACTGTCAAGCGTCCAAACGACGAAAAGCATACAAAGCAGTTACATGGTACAACCAGAGCCCTGTTACACAACATGGTAGTTGGTGTATCAGATGGATTCAAGAAAGAATTACAGATCACTGGTGTCGGTTACAGAGCAGCTGTTGCAAACAACACTCTGACACTGACGATCGGTTATTCACACCCAGTTGTAATTACAGCTGAGGAAGGCCTGACAATCGAATGTCCTAAGCAGGACCAGATCGTTGTTTCAGGCATCGACAAGCAGAGAGTCGGCGAATTAGCCGCAAACATCAGAGCAGTCAGAAAGCCAGAACCTTACAAGGGCAAGGGTATTGCTTACAAGGGCGAACATATCCTGCGTAAGGAAGGTAAGAAGGCAGCTTAATAGGGAAAGGAGACAGAGATTATGTATAAGACTAGATCTAGAAACGCAGACAGAATCCGTCGTCATGTACGTGTTCGTCAGAAAATTTCAGGAACTGCTGAATGCCCACGTTTAAATGTCTTCCGTTCCAATGCAAACATCCAGGCTCAGATCATTGATGACGTTAAGGGTGTTACATTAGTTTCAGCCAGCAGCATGCAGTTAAAGCTTGAAAATGGCGGAAACGTTGAGGCTGCAAAGGCTGTAGGCACAGAGCTTGCAAAGCGTGCTCTGGAAAAGAACATTAAGGCAGTAGTATTTGACCGTGGTGGTTACATCTATCATGGCAGAGTAAAGGCACTTGCTGATGCAGCAAGAGAAGCTGGATTAGAATTCTAGGAGGAGATGCAATGGCTACAAATACAGTTAATGAAGCAGTAGAAACACCTGTTGTAGAAGCAGAAGCTACAGAAAAGGCTCCAGAACAGGAAAACGCCAGAGGCAATCGTCGTTTCAACAGAGACAACAACCGTCGTCCAAGCAGAAGAAATGAACGCGCTCCTCAGGAAAAGGAATTTGAAGAACGTGTTGTAAAGATCAACCGTATTACCAAGGTAGTAAAGGGCGGACGTAGAATGCGTTTCGCAGCCTTAGTAGTAGTTGGCGATAAGAAGGGCCGCATCGGTTTCGGTACCGGTAAGGCTAAGGAAGTTCCAGATGCAATCAGAAAGGCTACTGAGAATGCTCAGCATAACCTGTTCAGAGTAAGCATGGTCGGATCAACAATTCCACATGAAATCGTTGGAAGATACGGTGCAGGTGAAGTTGTCTTACGTCCAGCAGCTACAGGTACTGGCGTTATCGCCGGTGGCCCAGTACGTGCGGTATTGGAATTAGCCGGTGTTACAGACGTTATTTCAAAGTGTCTGGGTTCAAGAACAGCAATCAACGTTGTCAGAGCTACATGCGATGGCCTGAAGAACATGACAACGATCGAAAACGTTGCTGCATTAAGAGGTAAGAAGCCTCAGGAAATTCGTTACTAATAGGAGGTCAGTATGAAGTTACATGAATTAAAACCAGTTGATGGTGCACGTAAGGATGGATTCAGACTTGGCCGTGGCCATGGTAGCGGAAACGGCAAGACTTCCGGTAAGGGTAATAAGGGCCAGAAAGCCAGAAGCGGCGGAATGGGCAAGCTCGGATTCGAAGGTGGCCAGACTCCATTAGCAAGACGTCTGCCAAAGCGCGGATTCACAAACTTTACCCGCAAGGAATATGCAATTATCAATTTATCACAGTTAAACAACTTTGAAGATGGTGCAGAAGTTAATCCTATGATCTTAAAGGAATTAGGCCTTGTAAAGAACTTAAAGGATGGCTTAAAGGTCTTAGGTGAAGGTGAACTGACAAAGAAGCTCAATGTCAAGGCTCACAAGTTCTCACAGTCTGCAGTTGAATTAATTGAAAAAGCAGGCGGAAAAGCTGAGGTAATTTAACATGCTCAAAACGTTTATCTCTTTTTTCGAAAATAAGGATATACGTAGAAAAATACTGTTCACTTTGGGCATGTTACTGGTATTCAGATTAGGAGCAGCAATTACTGTTCCTAACATCGATACCTCAAAGCTGGTGACAGGCTTATCTGATAATGACCTGATCGCCATGATGAACATGCTCGGTGCAGGAAGTTGGCAGACATTCTCAGTATTCTCAATGGGTGTCGGACCATACATCACAGCCAGCATCGTAATCGAATTACTGGCAATGGATGTCATTCCACCTCTGGCAGAATTAGCCAAGGACGGTCAGAAGGGCCGTCAGAAAATGGATAAGATTACCCGTTATCTGGCAGTAGTACTGGCATTTGCCCAGGCCTACACTCTGACAATGACATTTGACAAGGCATATGGCATTCTGGAAAACAACACCGTTACAGCTTATCTGTACACGGCTACCATCCTGACTGCAGGATCATTCTTCCTGGTCTGGATCGGTGACAGAATTGCAGCATACGGCATCGGCAACGGAATCTCAATGATCATCTTTGCCGGTATCGTCGCAAACCTGCCATATCAGTTCTATTCATCATATGTTACACTGGTTAACTCAGCCGCTGAGGGCGAAGCATTCACTGGAGTATTGAAGTTCGTATTGCTCGTTCTGATGTACATCGCTATCATTGTTCTGGTCATCTATGAGACTCAGGCAACAAGAAAGATTCCGATTCAGTACACAAGTTCTACGACAAAGAGAAACAGCGCTAATTTGAATTATCTACCGCTGAAGATCAACTCAGCATCCGTTATTCCAGTTATCTTTGCATCAACGATCATGGTTGCCCCAAAGACGATCATGGCACTGATCAGCAATGCCAGCTGGTATAAGACAACAGATTTCACAACCAAGCTGATCAACATCTTTGATTACATCTCAGATTTCACAAAGATCGGCGGGTTGCTGATTTACGTAGTATTGATTTTCTTCTTCACATTCTTCTACACGAACTTACAGGTTGATCCTGCTAAGATCACGGAGAATCTGAACAAGTCAGGAACATACATTCCGGGTATCAGACCTGGTAAGGAAACACAGACATATATTTCAATGGTTCTTAACAGAATCACATTACTTGGCGCACTGTTCCTGTGCTTCATTGCAGCATTACCACACTTGCTGTCAATGTTCACGAACATCCCAAGCACCATCACAATGGGTGGTACAAGTATCATCATCGTAGTTGGTGTCGCACTCGAAACCGTTAAGGATCTTGAAGATCAGTTGACTCAGAAAGAATATAAGGGATTCATGAAGAGGTAATTATGACACTTAACATGCTCATTATGGGCCCGGCCGGAGCCGGCAAGGGCACAATGTCTGAATTGATTGAAAAGAAGTATAATGTCGCACATATTTCTACAGGCGACATGTTCCGCAGCGAAATCAAGAATAACACTGAACTGGGCCAGAAAGCCACTGAATACATCAAGCAGGGCTTACTGGTCCCAGATGAGGTGACCATCGCCATGGTTCTCAAGCGCATGTCACAGCCTGACTGTGACGGCGGTTATCTGCTCGATGGCTTCCCAAGATCCCTGGTACAGGCCGATGTATTTGATACCAAGGTTATTGAGACTCCTAAGGAAGTCAACATTGTCATTAACCTGACAGTTGATAAGGAAGCATTGTTTGACAGAATCGAAAACAGAAGGATCTGCAGACAGTGCGGTGCCGTTTACAACATGCATACCTTGCCTCCAAAGGTTGAAGGAGTATGCGATAACTGCGGCGGCGAACTGTATCAGAGAGCAGACGACAACCGTGAGAGCCTGGAGAGAAGAATGCAGAGTTACGAGGAAGAGACCTTCCCGGTACTGACGCATTACAGAAGATTAAATCTGGTTCATGATGTAAATGCATCACAGACCATTGAGGAAGTATGGGCAGACGTCCAGAAAGTCATTGATGGTTTCATCGCAGAACATCAGGAGGGAAAATAGTCATTCATGGCAAAACAGGACAAGTCAGATGTAATCGAAGTTGAAGGCATAGTCGAGGAAACTCTTCCTAGTGCTATGTTCAAAGTGAAACTCCCTAACGGACACACAATCATGGCCCACGTTTCTGGTAAAATCCGTATGAACTACATTCGCATTTTACCGGGTGATCGTGTCACATTGGAAATTTCACCATATGATTTAACACGTGGGCGTATAACTTATAGACATAAGTAGTAATTTAGGAGGTACAAAGTTATGAAAGTTAGACCATCAGTCAAACCTATTTGCGACAAGTGCCGTGTAATCAAGCGTAAAGGTCGTGTTATGGTAATTTGTGAAAATCCTAAACACAAGCAGAGACAGGGTTAATCGGAGGTAAAGAGTAAATATGGCTCGTATAGCTGGAGTAGACTTACCACGTGAAAAGTGTGTGGGAGTCGCATTAACATATATCTATGGTATCGGACCTACAACTGCTAAGCAGGTTTTAGCTACAGTTGGCGTTGACGAGACCATCAGAGTAAAGAACTTAACAGAAGCTCAGGAAACAGCAATCCGTTCAGAGATCGACAAGATCAAGGTTGAAGGTGACCTGAGAAGAGAAACAAACTTAAACATTAAGCGTTTAATGGAAATTGGCTGCTACCGTGGCGTACGTCACAGGAAGGGCTTACCTGTACATGGTCAGAGAACAAAGACCAATGCACGTACACGTAAGGGACCACGTCGTACAGTAGCTAACAAGAAGAAATAGGGCAGGAGGTAATAGAGAATGGCTACAAATAAGAAAGTTACAACACGTAAGCGTAGAGTTCGTAAGAATATTGCCAAGGGAGTTGCTCACATTCATTCAACATTTAACAATACAATCGTTACCATCTGTGATGAACAGGGTAATGCAATTGCATGGTCAAGTGCTGGTGCCTTAGGTTATAAGGGATCTCGTAAATCAACTCCATTCGCTGCTCAGCAGGCTGCTGAAGCTGCTGCCAAGGCTGCAATCGACCATGGCATGAAGACAGTTGAAGTTAACGTTAAGGGACCTGGTCCTGGAAGAGAATCTGCTGTTAGATCATTACAGACAGCAGGTCTGAATATCACAGTAATCAACGACGTTACACCAATTCCTCATAACGGCTGCCGTCCACCAAAGAGACCTCGTGGTTAATAGAAATAGGAGGAATAGTTGATGCAGCAATTTGAAAGAGCAGATTTTGAAATTAAAGAATATGTAGAAGATGAACATTACGGTAAGTTTACCATGGGACCTCTGGAAAGAGGCTTCGGCACAACTATCGGAAATGCCATCCGCAGAGTATTAATCTCTTCAATGCCGGGTGGAGCAGTATACTCCATCAAGATTGAAGGAGTCTATCATGAATTTACAGCTATTCCAGGTGTTGTTGAAGATGTAACTGCTATCGTTCTGAATATCAAGGACATGATCCTCGATGTTGAAGATGATGAGTCTTATACATTGAGATTAAATGCAGTAGGGCCAAAGACAGTTACAGCTGGTGATATTGAATATCCAACAGGCGTTAAGTGCCTTAATCCTGAACTGGTCATCTGCCATCTTGCAGAAGGCGGAAAGATCGAAATGGAATTAAGAGCACGCAAGGGCCGTGGATATGTTAGCTCAGATACAAACAAAGCACTTTATATTGGCTCTTCACAGGGTATTGGAACTATTTATACAGATTCAATTTTCACACCTGTTACCAAGGCTACATACTCAGTTGAGCAGACACGTGTTGGTCAGAATGCCAACTACGACAGCCTGACACTGGAAGTATGGACAAACGGTGAGATCACTCCTCAGCAGGCCGTTGCCTTATCAGCAAAGATCCTGATCGACCACCTCGAACTGTTAACAACGGTCAAGGAAGGCGTCAGCGAAATGGGCAACGTCATCAAGGAGGCAGGCGATGAAGTAGATTCTAAGGGCTTCAATATGGTTATTGAAGACTTGGATTTATCAGTACGTTCATATAACTGTTTAAAACGTGCCGGTATCCAGACTGTTGAAGAATTAACTCAGAAAACAGAAGAAGAAATGATGAGAGTCAGGAACTTAGGCAAGAAGTCTCTGAAGGAAGTCAAGGACAAGTTAGAGAACCTCGGCAAGAGTTTCCGCAGCTCAGAATTATAGGATTAGGAGGATAACCCAAGATGCACAATCGTAAATTAGGCCGTACAGCTGATCATCGTAAAGCTCTTTTACGTAACCTGGCTACGGATATGATCGTATATGAAAAAATCGAAACAACTGAGAAAAAGGCTTTAGAATTAAGAACTGTAGTTGACGAATTAGTTACTCTCGCAAAGAGAGGCGACTTACACGCACGCAGACAGGTTCTGTCATATGTTCGTGATGTAAAGGTTGGCAAGACTGACAAGACATGAACTGCCCCAGTGAAAAAGGATAGTTAATAAAAAAACCGGAACCCTCCTGTACAATGAAAGTATAGGAGGGTTTTAAAATGGCAGGAAAACCAAATAATAAGTATTCACCGGAATTCAAAAAAGAGGCAGCAGAGAAGTACTTAAGTGGAAAATATGGAGGATATGATGTGCTGACACGAGAGTTAGGACTACGATCATCATTCCAACTGAAGACTTGGGTAAGAAAATATCTCCTGGACCCAGAACTGCTAGATCAGGATGGCAGACGGGAAAAAAGATGGCGTTCAAAAAGGAAAGCCAAAGAAAGTTAAACTGGAAGAATTGAGTTTAGAAGAACAGGTAGAGCATCTTAAAATGGAGAACGCTATACTAAAAAAAGCGAAGGCTCTCCGCAAAAACTACGGAGAGCTCTAAGATATATGATCATATACGATCTTCAGGAAGAGTATAAGATAAAGAAACTGTGTCATTATCTATCGGTATCTACCAGCGGTTATTATCGATGGCTCAAGCTTGGGCGACCGATAAGATACAGTTTCGACGAATGGCTGGCAGATGAGATAGAGAAGATATTCTATGAGACGAAAAAAGGTTATAGATTCATCAAAGACGAGATATTCAGACGCTATGGAGTAGTATACAACGATAAAACCATCTATAAATACATGAAAATACTGGGATTATCCTCTCCCATAAGGAAGAAACGATACCAGTGCTGTACAAAAGAAGATCCAAATGAAAAAGCGAGAATAGTCTGTGAAAACTACCTCGCCCGTAACTTCACAGCTTCACGACCCCTGGAAAAGTTAGTGACAGATGTAAGTTACATTTACAGTCAACAAGGCCGAATGTATCTTAGCGTGATCAAGGACCTTTATGACAATTCCATTATAGCCTATCAGATATCCAAGTTTAATGATTTGAAGTTAGTTATGGATAATGTTGTACAGGTGATCAACGACAAATTGGATCAGTCTCTCTTCTGCTGCCTTCATTCTGACCAGGGATTCCAATATACTAACATAGCTTATATTAGATATCTTGATGACCACTGTATTACTATTTCTCATTCACGTAAAGCTAACTGTTATGATAATGCGTGCTGTGAGAATTTCTTTGGTCATCTAAAATCTGAATGTCTTGAATTAGGCGATTACCCTAAGACAAATGATGATCTTATCAGGGCAGTGGCTGATTATATTGACTTCTACAATAAACGCCGTCCGCAGCGCAAATTAAAAGGCATGACT
>ONPK01000006.1 GCA_900319675.1 uncultured Bacillota bacterium | reverse complement strand
TTGACCTTGTTGTTCTTTATGAAACAAATCTCCTGCAGATTCTGCTTCAGCATGGCGATGGTGAAGAATCCGTTATCCGTTGCCACGAAGTCATCTACCGTGCCGTCAATGTCTATAACCTTGATCAGTTCATCATTTACCAGCTTCAGCAATACACCTTTATCCTTATCGCAGGTGATGAAGTAGTTACTGCCGTCATAGTTGAAGTAATTCTTGCAGCGGCCGTAGCGGGAGTCTGTTGCGGTTGAATTATACATTGAGTATTCAGTATCAACTCTGAGTTCCATATTGCCGTTTTTAAGTTCATAGAACTTGCCGGCTTCCATTTCACCATAGTCTCTGCCGAAAGTACCCTTTACATATATCTTACCATTTTCTTCGAAGACTCTGTGAATCTGCATCTTCTCAGAATAGATTTCCTTTACCTTGTTCTTCTTTGGATCATACTGATAGATCTTGTCCCATTTAGTCATTACCGTTTCAAAGTCATTGGCACAGATGATCAGCTTGCCGTTGATCATCTCAAAACTGCCGACGTTGAAGGTATCAGGAACGATCTTCTTAACGGACCAGTCATTCTTGTCAACCATGTACAGTGAGGTACGGTTGCCGTTTACTACTCCAGCCCCGTTAAAGACGAACGGATATTCATCAAAGATGATGTAATCTGCGTTTTCCTTTATGTTGTCATCATGAGCTTTTTTCTCATCATCGCTCATGGTGAAGTAGTTAGGACAGTTCATGTTCGTATCGACTGAAACTACCAGATGGTCTTCATCGAAATCGATCATTCTGCCCACCGGCAGCGGAATAGTGAAAGCCTCCTCACTTCCCTCTGGAGTTACCCTGAAGAATCTGGAAACAGGTTTCTTTTCCCTGCCGTTATCCACGAAGAACACACCGTCCTTCAGAACGGCATAGTTAATTCCCTTCATCCAGCGTGAAACCTTCCTGATCTTTCTGTCCGTGACATTCATTGCCAGTAACTGCTGGCGGTAGCCGTTGTTCTTCATGTCGGTTTCCGTGCGCACGAAAAACAGCGTATCCTTCTGTCTGTTGATGTTCAGATTGGAAAGAAACGTAAATTCCTTAAACTTATCAAGTTCGATCTGTTTCATAGTAGATCCTCCCTTATTTGATTTTCTCTGCCAATGAGTATTCATTACCACAGAAAGCCAAATAATAGTGAACAGGAGAGAACCTGTTAAGTTCTCTCCTGTGTTTAATCCGTAACCTTTACTTTATTCCGGGCACTTGACGAACCAGAAGATGTGGTTAGCCTGTGGGTTATTGATAACACCGGTTGTACCAGGTTTCTGTAATGATACTGAACCGTAGCCGAATAATGGAACGTTGAAGCACATTGTTTCAATTGCATATGTTTCAGCTTCGTGTAACTTAGCGAAACGAGCTTCACCTTCTAATTCCATAGATTCGAACAGCAGCTTGTCATATGTCTCATCACCGAAGAATGTTCTTCCCTCTGGGTCATTGTAGATTGCCATCAGTTCGAGGTAGTTCCATGGATCCATGTAGTCAGCTGAGAAGGCATTTCTAGCCAGGTCGTAACGTCCATAGCTTCTGTCATCGAAGAATGTACGTAATTCAGCTGTCTTTAATGTTACGTCAACGTAGATGTCCTTTAACTGTTCCTTGATAACTGCAGATACTGTGTCATGCATAGCGTTCTGGTTGTAGTAGTATTCAAGCTTCAGTGTGTTATTTGGACCGTAGCCGTACTTTTCCATGATTGCCTTAGCTGCTTCCTTGTCAGTGTAAACAAGCTTGTGCTCATTATCCTGATTTGTACGGAAGTCACCCTTGAAGTCAGGAATGCCTACTGGTAAGAAGCCGTATAATTCATAGTAAACATCGCCGGCATCCAGAGCTGTAACGAATGCACTTCTGTCAATACCTAACTGCAGAGCACGACGGATCTCAACGTTCTGTAATGCTTCGTTTGATGTGTAGCAGTTGATGTTCATGTAGTAGTTGATGTTGCCGTGAATATCGATTGCGTCTGCCAGGTCAGCAACCTTTGTTGCACTTGAGTCTGCAGATGTATCGTAGTCAATTTCACCTGTCTGGAACGCCATCTGGCTAGCTTCCATTGAAGGCATGATCTTAGCGATGAGCTTATCGCAGTATACCTGGTCAGCTAATGCGAAGTATGGGTTCTTTTCCAGGATGTATTCACTTGCTGAGTCGATCTTTGTTGGATAGAATGCACCAGTTGTCGGATAACCAACAGTATTTGACCACTCTGAATCCTTTTCAGGAGCAAATTCAGAACGTACTGCAGCGAATACCTGTGTCGGTAATAATGATACGAAGAATGGGCACTTTGCATTCAATGTGATTTCGAGTGTGTAGTCATCAAGAGCCTTTACACCTACGTCATCCATGTCAGCTACTGCGTCACCTACGTGTGCTTCAGCATTGACGATGTAGTTAGTGATCATTGTCAGGTAGCCTACATCTTCGTAGCCCATGCCGATACAACGCTTGATGCCGTATACATACTGATCAGCTGTCAGAGCAACACCGTCACTCCACTTTGCGTTTGGATCAAGCTTGAATGTGTATACTGTGCCGCTGTCATCGATCGTATAGTCGATACAGTCACCCTTTGCCGGTGAGCCATCTTCTGTTAAGTAGAATAATGGGTACCAGATTTCATTATGGATCTCAGCTGTAACAGAGTCACCACATCTTGCCGGATCCATGTAAGTTGGTTCACCACCAACAGAGTATGTGAAGGTCTTCTTGAATGTCGGCTCGCTCGGTTTGTCTCCGCCGCCGCCACCGCCGCCACAGGCTGTCAGTGTTAAGGCCATCAGAATTGCTAATACTAATGCTAATAATTTTTTGTAATTCATAGAGTTCCCCTTTCTTAATTACTTTTCATACAGATGGCATGCAACTGTACGAGTTCCGACCTGAATTGGTTTAGGTCTTTCTTTATGGCATCGTTCTGTAGCCCTGGTGCATCTGGTACAGAACGGACAACCCTCAGGAGGGTTGATCGGGCTTGGCACTTCTCCGCCAAGTACGATTCTCTGCTTATTCTTGGCTACGTCCGGATCAGGGATCGGAATAGCTGACAATAAGGCAATTGTGTATGGGTGCAGCGGACGGTGATATACGTCATTTGAAGGCCCGCATTCTACCAGGTGACCCAGGTACATTACACCGATACGGTCTGATATGTGCTTGACCATTGAAAGGTCATGAGCAATGAACAGGTAGGATAATCCCATTTCCTTCTGAATGTCCTTCAGCAGGTTTACAACCTGAGCCTGAATGGATACGTCCAGAGCTGAAATAGGTTCGTCACAGACGATGAACTTCGGATTGACTGCCAGTGCTCTGGCAATTCCGACACGCTGTCTCTGGCCGCCGGAGAATTCAGCAGGATATCTTCTGATATGGTCAGGTTTCAGTCCTACGATCTTCAGCAGTTCAACGACTCGCTGTTCTCTTTCTTCATCCGTGTTGTAGATGTTGTGAATGATCATCGGTTCCTTGATGATCTCGCCTACGGTCATACGTGGGTTGAGAGATGCATATGGATCCTGGAAGATCATCTGCATGTCCTTGCGGAAACTGATGAGTTCCTTGCCATGCAGTTTGGCAATGTCCTTGCCCTGGAATTCTATTGAACCGCTTTCCGGTTCATAGAGCTTTACGATGGTACGGCCAAGTGTTGTCTTGCCGCATCCTGATTCGCCTACAAGACCGAATGTCTCATTTTCCATTACGTCGAATGATACATCATCAACGGCCTTGACGATCTGCTTCTTGGTAAATATTCCCTTGGTAACATCGAAGTAGGTCTTAAGATTTCTGACGCTCAGAATAGGTTTTTCTTCGCTCATTGTTTCACCGCCCTTCTATCTAACAGCCAGCAGGCACACTGGTGTCCCTTGCTGACGTCGGTTACTTCAGGTTCGTAATCCTTGCAGACTCTCATTGCCTTCTCACATCTGTCGACGAACGGACATCCCTTTGGAGGATTCAGCAGGTCAGGTGGAGAACCGGCTATCGGAGTCAGGCTCTTCTCGTCGTCATCTTCAGGATTTGATATGCATCTTAACAGTCCTTCCGTATACGGATGCTTCGGATTGTAGAAGATGTCCTTGTCCGTTCCGATTTCAACGATCTTACCTCCATACATGATGGCAATTCTGTCACACAGCTTGGCAACAACGCCCAGGTCATGAGTGATCATGATGATGGCTGAGTTGCTTTCACGCTTCAGATCATCAATCAGTTCCAGAACCTGCGCCTGAATCGTAACGTCCAGGGCTGTGGTAGGTTCATCAGCGATGATCAGCTTCGGGTTATTTGCCAGGGCAATGGCAATTACGATTCTCTGTCTCATGCCGCCTGAGAATTCAAACGGGTACTGAGTGATACGCTTTTCAGGAGAAGGAATGCCAACCTTTCTAAGCAGGTCCAGCGCCCTTTCCCTTGCCTGTTGCTTGGTCATGTCAGTATGATTGAGCATTGGCTCGATCAGCTGTGTTTCTACTTTCAATACCGGGTTAAGGAATGTCATCGGGTCCTGGAAGATCATGGCCATTGAATTGCCGCGGATCTCACGCATGAACTCATCGTATTCCTTTTTCTTTGCGAACTGGCTCGGGGAAATATCCTTGCCGTCGAACATTATCTTGCCGCTTTCAACGATTCCGTTTTCAGCCAGCAGTCCGATGATGGAGTACATCATCTGGCTCTTTCCTGAACCTGATTCACCAACTACGCCCAGAGCTTCGCCCTGTTCCAGCTGGAAGGAAACATTACGTACAGCCTGTACTCTTCCAGAATCAGTCTTGAATTCAGTTCTGAGATCATTAACTTCTAACAGTGCCATCTGACTACCCCCTATCTTGTCCTGGCCTGGAAGGCTTCACCGATGCCGTCACCGACGAAGTTGAGGGCCAGAATGGTAAGGCTTATGGCGGCTACCGGCCATATGATCTGGATCGGTGTAGTGAATATCAGCGATCTGCAGTCATTTGCCAGCTTGCCCCAGCTTGGTACTGCCGGGTTAAGACCAATGCCTACGAAGCTTAATGAAGCTTCTGTAAAGATTGCGCCAGGTACCATCATGGTCAGAGAGACGATGATTGGACCCAGGGCATTTACTACCAGGTGTCTGAGAAGGATACGGCTGTGGCTGGCGCCGATTACCTTGGCTGCCAGTGAGAATTCCATTTCCTTTAATGACATCAGCTGGGCTCTTACCTGTCTGGCCATTCCGATCCAGCTGGTAAGACATATGGCCAGCATCATTGATCCGATGCTGTCACCAAATACTAATCTGATCAATACGATATATATAAGTGATGGAACAGCGTAGATTACGTCAATGATTCTCATCATGATCATGTCTACTCTGCCGCCTACGTAGCCTGATATGCCGCCGTACAGTACGCCGATGACCAGGTTGATCGCTGCTGTCGCAAAGGCGATTGACAGTGATACACGGGCACCGTACATGACTCTTACGAAGATGTCACGTCCCAGCTTGTCTGTGCCAAACAGATGCTGCATGCTTGGCAATGCATTTCTGTTTGCCATGTCCTGGGTATCAAACTGATATGGAGATACCATTGGCACGACTATTGCCAGAATGATGATGATGGTTAAGAAGATCAGGCCGAACAGTGCCAGCTTGTTTCTTCTGAATCTGTCCCATGCATCCTTGGCGAATGTCTTAAGCGCCATCGCTATGAATTCAGAGTTTTTCTCTTCTTCAGGCAGTTTTTCGAATAAATCATCACTTAATGTCAGCTTTGCTTCACTCATCTAACCACCTACTTTCCTAACTTGATTCTCGGGTCGACAATAGCAGCTACTACGTCGGATATGAGATTCATTATGATTACCAGTGCGCCGAACAGAATTGTCAGGCCCATGACCAGCGTATAGTCACGGTTGGTAATACTGTTGGTGAATTCAGCACCGATGCCCGGAACTGAGAACAGTGTCTCAATTACCAGTGAGCCAGTGATCATGCCGGCGAATAACGGACCGGAATAGGTAATTACTGGCAGCAGTGCGTTCTTCAATCCGTGAAGAATGATCGTTCTGGTTTCCTTATTGCCCTTACTGCGGGATAAGGTGATGTAGTCTTCATGCATTACATCTCTGATGGAGCTTCTTGTTAACCTTGTTACGGAAGATATAGGTCCAAGGGACAGTGCCGCAACAGGCAGGACGTAATACTGAGGACCGTTAAGTCCAACGATCGGAAGCCATTTGAGTTTTACCGCAAACAGTATCATGATCATGAGCGCGAACAGGAAGTTCGGCATTGATACGCCCAGCGTGGTGACTACAGTGATTACACTGTTCACCCACCTTTCCTTTGCCAGGGCTGCGATGATACCGAGGGTAAGACCAATGACCATTGATGTTACGAAGGCGATGGCTCCCAACTTGGCTGTTACAGGGAAACGAAGGGAGATAATGTCAGAAACCTGTTTTCCCTTTTTGGAGATTGACTCACCGAAGTCACCCTTTGCGGCATTCTTCAGGAAGATCAAGTACTGCTCACTTAAGGGCTTGTCCAGATGGAACTTTTCCCTGAGTGCCTCGTATGTTTCCGGAGCCATTACCTTGTTATCCTGTTCAAAAGGATCGCCAGGCATTGCTCTGACGCCAAAGAATGTAATTGTAGATAATATGAGAAGTGTTATAGCTCCTATAACAATTCTCTTGAAGATGTACTTTAACATACTCTACTCCTTCCAAACACGTAATGATTTTAAACATTTATAATCGAGATTTTACTCTCATTGATGTAAATAATCAACTATTTTTCAGATGAAAATGGAAAATTTTACATCAAAACATCAATTTTTCTTCATTTTTTATGAAAATATTTTCATTTTCACTAAAATGACCCATTTTTTCAATATGCATACACGCAAAAAAAGAACTTATGATCACATAAGTTCTTTGCATTATTTTGTAACAAATTCTATCAGAATCTTGGCCAGCATCGGGAATATGGTATAGCAGGCGATAAGTCGGAAGATGTGCATGACCGCAATCTTCGGTGAATCTCCGCCAATTTCACTGGCAATCAGCGCCATGTCACTGGCCCCGCCCGGTGACGAGGCAAACATCGCCGTGATCCTGTCCATCCTGCCGGTCTTCGCCATCAGATAACTGATGATGAAATTGGCAATCAGATATCCCAGTATCAGAATCAGTGACGGTAACACTATCTTCGTAAATCCTCTTACCGTTTCCATTGATATTGAGACCCCTATCAGAGCACCGGAGAACAGCTGTACATATCTCTTGTACTCTCTCTTGAGAGTTATCTTCGTTGAATTGAGATTTGCCAGAATGGTAAATATCATCGCAAAGCTAAGTGTTCCGGATGGCAAGCCGGATAGTTTCCCCAGTATTCCTCCAGCCAGACCTATAATGGCTGTCATTATCTGCCTAAGGTACATATTGTCAGGAATGAATCTGTCCAGTGTCGTAACTTTCTCATCAATCCCTTCTTCCATGTGTGAAGCTTCCTCGGAAGGATAGCGCTTGCTCATGTAGGCTATGGTAGCCGGGAATATCAGATATACCGAAAACAGTCTGAATGTCTGCATGAATGAAACAATAGCCGGATCTGCCCCTACATCCGTTGACATCAAGGATATTTCCGTAACACCTCCCGGTATCGCTACCAGGAAAGCCGTAGCCGGATCAAGGCCGAATACATAATGGAATAATAGTCCCATTACGGTTGTAAATACCAGAAGGCAGCCAACGAGTACTGCCAATGGGGCAGCCAGTTCCTTAAGTGACCTGATGTCCTTTCTCTTCAGCGAAAGACCGATGAAGACACCAGAAAGTGACTGAACGACAGTCTTCGTAAACGAAGGCATCGCCGCCATTCCCGTAGCTATGTTGAATACGGCAGATCCGATCATCCCACCAATCATGAACGGTACCGGAATCCTGATCTTACTGGCAATGAATGTGCCTATGGCCGCAGCCAGTAATGTCAAAAGTATTCTTTCAATCACCTTGTTACTCCTTATCTCTGACAATAGATTACAGCATCTTCAGTCAAAATGATACTTATATACAACATAATGATATATAATCACACTTTCATGATTCGTTCCGTTTTTTCCTTCATCAAAGGCAAACCAAAACAAAGGCAGGTTAATACCTGCCTTCATTTATATCATTATTTATATAATAATGCTTATTCTGCGGTTTCCTTTCTGCCTTTTCTGAGCAGTACGATTGCCACATACATTCCGGCAACTCCTGCCATGAATGTTCTGTACCAGCCGTCAATGTTGCTGTGATCGCCTGTATCAGGTGTCTTTGGCAGGATAACGGTCTTAACATCCGTGTATTCCTTACCGTTAACTACTACCTTGGCTGTGTAAGTGATCTTACCTTCCTTGCTTGTTGTAGCTTCAACCTTTTCTACAGAAACCTCAGCCTTTTCAACCAGTACATGCTCTTCGTTATTAGCACATGTGAATGTAGCTGTAGCAGTAGAGTAATCTTCTGCCCATATCCATTCAGGTTCACCGTAATCATGTCCTGTGCCTTCAACTTCTGAAACAGTCTTTTCACTTAAATCCAGATCAGAATCACGCTCACTGACTTCAATTGTTACATCAGCATTTTCACATCCAACTTCAAAGATGAACTGAGCCAGGATATTACCTTTTAACTCGGCTTCTTCTGAAGCAAATGCAAATGTGATGACTCCTTCTTCAGGATTTACTGAGAAGTGTTTCAGATCGCACTTGGTTTCAACATAGGTCAGCAATTCAGGATCATAGGTTACAGTAATGAGTGCATTCGTAACGTCAACATCCTCTGTATATGTGATGGTAACCTTACTGCCATCATCTTCTGCAGTTTCAGTCTTGATTACCGCCTTCGCTGTTACTATGTTCTTTGGTGAGTAATTCCATACCGCATTCAGAGTACCAACAGCTTCATTTGTCTCGCCAGATTCTTCAGTTGCAGGCTCCTCTGCTACAGGCTCTGTTTCAGCAACAGTTTCCTCTGTTACAGGTTCTTCAACAACTGGTTCTTCAACTTCAGGTTCCTCAGCTACTGCCTCTTCAATTGTCGGTTCTTCGGCAGATTCTGTCTCAACGACAGGCTCTTCAGCAGTTTCAATTACTGGTTCCTCTACTGTCGTTTCTTCAACTGCTTCTGCAGGTTCTTCAATCTCGACAGCTGCTTCTTCTGTGGTTTCAGCAACTTCTTCCACAGTTGCCTCCTCAATTACAGTTTCTTCAATTGCAGGCTCTTCGATTGATGCTTCGTTTTCCTTGAGCTGAACATCAACAGACTGAATGGCATCTTTATTAACCTTAATATTACTGATCCATTCCGGAGCCTTACGTGAAGCTTCTTCTATTCCGTCGTATCCAAGGTCAAAGAGTGTTGTGAGATTATCTACATCAGCCATTCTTCCAACGAATGTAGTTGAAACTTCAGTTTCTCCTTCTTCATTTGTGGATATTTCTGCATAGAAGATACCCTTTGTTGTGTTGTCGGCAATGAATACGCCGTCTGTTCCACACAGTTCATCAGTATATGTCATTGAATAAGCTGTCAGATCATCGCCAACACTCAGGAGGTCAACATTTCCAATCAGGCCAATGTCTCCAGAGAGGCCTCCGCTTTCAGTGCCATGGAAATATAAGTAGTACAAATCACCGGCAGCATCCAGCAGGTAATACCAGTTAGTCATGAATGGCTCGCCGGTTTCTTCATCCTTCATTTCAAAACTTCCAACATAAGTATTTGCAATTATCGGATAATCAGCATCGGTAAAGTCAAATAATCTTCCACCGCCATCTTCTGTCAACAGCAGGAAGTAATCTCCCTGAGTAATACCTGCTGCAGCAAAGTCAAATTCAACTAAATCCTCACCTTCGCCGATACTGAAATACGGAATGTTTGCAACGTCTCTGTATGAATATGGTTCATTTAAACCGAAATATTCATATCCGCCATCGAACGCTATTCCATCTTCACCAATTATGTATCTGTAGAATGTGTAATCTGCATCATTGCCATAAATGTACTGACCAGCCTGTCCACCGCCGATATATGGTGTTATACCTTCGCCAATAGGGTCATATGACATGTCACTGAGATCTATTTCAACGAACTGAACACCTTCCTTGGTTTCTATCTGGCCATATACGACAGCATCCATCGGTGTACCATCAACAACACTTACAGATGCAGCGCCATAAACACTTGGAGTTTGAACTGATGTGGCAATAATCTGTGCCGTACCTATGCCAACAGCTGTAATATGACCGTTCTCGTCAACAGTTACAACTTCCGGATCAGATGACTCCCAGGTAACATCCTTGTTATCAATATAGATTGGGTATACAGTTGCTGTTAAGTCTGCTTCATCTTTTACCTTGTTAATAAGTGTTACAGCTGAAGGATCAACCACAACTGAAGTTGCTGCCTCTGTATCAACCGCTACAGGTTTATACTCCAACGTATACAGATAAACTGAATACATCTGTGATGAAGATACGAAGAAATAATCATCATAATCTTCTACATAACTTAGGCCTACAGAATATATATCTTGACCTAAACTTGTGTATAACAATGAGTAATCAGGATAATAATAGAAATCAAATGCATAACGAGGGTCTTCAGCAGTGATCAGAGGCGAATCATCCTCCAAGCCGCTTAAACCGATTACCAAACCGTTATCTTTGTTAATAAATGCTGGTCCGTAGTCCTCGCCAAACAGTGGCTCAGCATACCAGACATATGCATTATCTTCCGCAATAATATATGGTCCTTCTTCGTCTTCAAGAACTTCAGCAATTTCAACAAAGACAGGATAAAAATCACCATAGCCATACGCTACTGCTGCGTATCCAGGTTCGTTAGTGTGAGCAATGATATACTCTTTACCTGGAACAAGTTCATCTGTCAGTCTGTAAATCGGAATCAGGTCAAGAACCGGCTTTGTCGGATCGATCTTTATGAGTTCTGCTGATTCATTAGCTGCGTAGTCACCAGCCAATACAACAACGGCATTTGTACTGAGAATTTCTTCAATAACTTCCTCATCAAGTTCAAATACATGCTCGATTTTCTCGTTTGCCTTAGACTGTTCAGGCAATGCGTAATCATAAATGATGTTGCCCTTTGAGTCTAATATTTCTACTAATGCAACATAGTTATTATCACTTAATGTAACAGTCACTGTGCCTGCTTCCTGATCAACAGTGACATTGTCAATAACAGGAGCTGTGTTATCAAGCGTAAATGTATAACCTGTATAAGCGCCTCTTCCGAGTTCACCGCTTGAAATGATGTCAGCGAATGTTTCCGCATCAGCGTTACCTGATGTGTTTCCGTTTTCCTTCATGATGTTGTATTCAGGAACAGCATAAACGCCAAGGATAAATCTGTCGTCTTCAGACAATCCGAAATTTCTGACTTTTACGTTATCCTTTACTCTGCCGATGCCATCATGCCAGCGTCCTTCATTAACATGATAGAAGGCACTTTCAGCGTTTTGCTTAAGTTCTCCAGTAAATGCTGTTTCAACAGGATCACCATTTTCATCAACCTTTACAGCTGCCAGTCCTAATGTTCCAGCATTACGAATAAGGTTATACTCAAATCTCTTTATTGTTACATCATCGCTTAATGCCAACCTATCAACTGGGAATTCATCTTCCAGTGAATAATCATAAGGGTTACCAAGGAAAATAGAATCAGTCTTATCACCTGCATAACGTACTGTCATGTAGTTTGTATAGTATTCACCAGCGTATGGTATCTTATCATTTGTTCCAAATGCAACTTCATCAATTGTCGTATTGTCAAACATTGACGCGTCTGTCCAATTGCCGTAGAAGCCCAAGATTGGAATTGAGTGCGAAACATCTAATAATCCACCATCATCTGTGGTTGATACGCATGTTACATATGTAAAGCCTTCAATATATGCGCCATTTGGATAGATCTCATCCATTGACTCTGTATCATTTAATGTAATTGTTACGGTAATGTTTCTGGTTTCTCCAGATCTTACCAGAATCTGGCCTTCCGTAGCGATACCCATTGATGCCAGCCAGTCAATTAACAGTTTTGCATCATAAGAAGAAATACCTTCTACTTCGTCCATCTCACCGGCTTCAAGATCCCATTCCTTACCATCTTCCTTGCCAGTAACGTAATCTAACAATGCCTGAGCATCATCATAATCTGTATCACCGTCAAGATCTACATCGTGTCCTTCTACTTCTTCATCTGACCAGTCATAAACAACTGTAGCGTCAAGATAATCCGTATAAGGTGTCACATACCACTTTTCTCCATCAGTATCAGCAAACTGAGTAAACATATCAGTGGCAAATTCATATGCCAGGTCATCATCGCTCATGTTTGTAATATTGAATGAGAAGCTGTATTTACCCTCACGGTCAGGATCATCACCGAGTTCAGCCTTTACCTTACCGTCTGAATATGCCAATGTAGCATCATCATTCATCATAATGAATGACAGTGCCTGCGTAGCAGCGTATACGTTTCCTAAACCAGCACCCTGCTGTAATACAGGATAATAGTAATCTCCGCCATCTGTCGGGTCCATCATTGGTAAAGCTGTAGACATTAACAGGCTGTTGATGAGCGTACGAGCATTTCCATCAGTCCACTTGGCTAAGCCGTTTTCCTTTACATACTGTGCAAGTAAGGCAGCCATTCCTGTTACGTGTGGTGCTGCCATTGAGGTGCCGCTCATTAACTCATAGTCATCATCTGTGAAACCATTTACTGAGAAGATGTCTCCGCCAGGAGCAACTATCTCAGGCTTAAGGGTAAGTGAACCTGGAACACCCCATGAACTGAAATCACTTACTGTAGCTTCTGAAACACTGCCATTGAGCTGAGTAATGTTGTAGTCAGTTACTTCAACTTTACCAGTATAAACATCATAACCGCCAATGTTCTTTGGTTCTGAATTCTTGATCTGCTTAGCTGCATCAAGAGTGATGAGTACCATCGGGAATATGCCGGTATAACCGGTAAGGTTCATACCAAGAGATCCCTTATCGTTATTGGCAACGACCACAGCTGCCGGATTATAATTAATGGCATTATTACCTTTGACATAGAAAGAGATCTCGCCACGATTAACGATAACGATCTTCCCTTCAAGACTGATCTCAGCATTTACTTTCTCATATTCATCTGCTTCGCCTACGCCATCAATGTATACATAATCATAGGTGTCTGCGATGCTGACCATTCTGGCACCATTTGATTCTGTTTCGTTGTAGAATGCATTTACTGCGCCATCAAAGATCAGAGGCATGCCGGTAATGCCGACATTGTCTGCTGAGGCAACAGTTAAAGAGTTATGGAATGATCCCGGAGATCCTACTGTATCAAAACTGACATCTTCTACATACATGTATCCAGGATATGGGAAAGTAATGTCATCTGATTCATCTTCTGTTTCTGCTCCATATGGCCATACAGTGCTGTTCCAGCTGTATGAGTTACCTGCTGACATGACAACTACGGCGCCCTTTCCTGATAATCCATCCATGATATCCTGATATTCATCAGAATAAGCCATTCCTGGGTTAGCTGAACCTAATGAAAGGTTAATTGAATCTGCGCCTAAGACGATGGCATCTTCAATTGCTGCCATGTAGTCAGAGTCATAAGCTCCGCCGCCCTTGCCAAATACCTTCATGGTAATGATCTGTGCATCAGGTGCAACACCTACGGCGTATACTGTTGATGCTGCATCCACAAATCCGCCGTTACCATCAGATACGTATCTGTTGGCTGCGGCAATACCTGCAACATGTGAGCCATGTTCAGAGGCATCATCATTACTGTGATCGATATCATATTTGTCAGAAGACCATAGTCACTTAATGACTTGCCTTCCTGTGTCAGAGCATATTCCAGAGCTTCAGCATCAAAGGAAGCATGGTTGACGTTTGTACCCGTGTCAATAATGGCAACCTTTGTTCCTGCTCCGGTATAACCGTTTGCCCAAGCCTGTGTAGCGTATACCATCTCTTTGGTGGTAAAGCTTGTATTAGGCTCGTCACCGGACCTCATCTGTTCATAATAGTTTTCAACGAAAACCTTCTTAACGTTATAAAGTCTTTCAATCTTGCTGATGTCACCATACTTTACATCTGCTGAAATAATGTTGGCAGCCAATGTAAGATTCCAGACAACATCAATGTCGACGCCTATCCTGTTGATAGAACTTTCAACGTTCCTTTGCTGATTCTGCAGCCCTTCACGGTAATTCATGGCGCTGCTGTTGTTGGCAATATCTTCTACTGAATAACCTGCATCCAAAGTGGATGGGGTTTCGAGCTGGATAGATACACGCACAACATCGTCATCACCATAAATGACAGTTGCTGCATCCTCATCATTTCTGACTGTTTCCCGCTGTTTTCCTGCATACAGACCAGCTTTTGGCTTTCTAACCGTGGATGGATCGACTTCCTCACGGTCATTTGTCTGTTCTACAGGAGGATAGTTTTCCGGATTTTCCGTTGACTCTGCATGAGTAACGGTCAATGATGAAACCATCATTACTGCAGCGAGCATTAATGATAAGAGACGTTTCATAGAATATCCTCCCTATAATTCTCCCAAATTACTAAAAATTATAACATTTTGCAGTCTATCATGTAAATTATCATAGTGAATGTAACCGTTTACATTTATAACACTTTCATTAATTCTGCTATATTATAGACAGAGGTAGAAACATGTGCGGTAGAGTATGGCTGGCGCCGGAAACAGATCTGGAAAAATATCAGAAGATCCTCGCTGACAAATTCAGCCAGGAGATCCTTAAGCTGTGGAAAAAAACGGGAGAATTCTACCCGTCCGATCTTCTTCTGGCCATTGATAACAGGAACAACGTCACCCTGATGAAATGGGGTTACGACATCTTTAACAGAAAGGTGATCAACACCAGAATAGAGTCAATCAGAGACAAGAAGATCTACACTTCCGATTACCTCAGTCACCGCTGTCTGATTCCCGCTTCAGGTTTTTATGAATGGGATCACAACAAGAGAAAGTGCTACTTCCATACCGACGATAACATCTTCTATCTTGCCGGCATCTACCAGGAAACAGACGGCATTGAGCAGTGTTCCATCCTGACCAAGGAAGCCACTTCAACAAAAGGAATACATGACAGGATACCGATCGTACTTACCCGCAAGGATGCGGCATGTTACTTGAACAGACCTGACATGGATCTTCTGTTTAGCAATCGCGCTGAATTTACAGTAGAATAACAGTCACCCACATGGGTGACTGTTTTATTCTTTTATAATGTGGAACTCGTTATGCAGGGTTCCGATTCCTTCTATTACTGAATCGATCTTATCTCCGTCCTTGAGATAACCGGTTTTCTTTTCATGAGCTACTCCCTCAGGTGTTCCGGTAAATATTAGATCGCCCTTGGACAACGGCAGATATCTTGAGGCATAGGCGATGATGTCATCAACCTTGAACATCATTTCTCCGGTATTGCCGTCCTGCCTTAATACGCCATTGACGTAAGTCTTAAGGCTCTTGTCAGACGGATCAAACTCATCAGCCGTTACAACACACGGACCGCACGGTCCACTGTTTGGCCAGGCCTTGCCGACCAGCCACTGGGAAGTCTGGAACTGAGCCTTGCGGCAGGTTACGTCATTGCCTACTGCGTATCCGAATACATGCTCAAATGCCTTATCCTTCGGAATGTTGAACCCGTCTTTGCCAATAACGATTACAAGCTCAGTTTCATAGTCAAAGGAAACATCATAGGGATAAACACTTATCACCGTATTATTCGGGATAAGTGCATCACTGTACTTGGAAAACAGTACCGGGTATTCCGGTGGATCCAGCTTGAAGCCCTGAGCATGCTTGGGATAATTCCAGCCAACACATATGATCTTCTTAGGCTCAGTAAGATTTACGTATTCAGGATCTTCAACCGGTTTTCCCTCAATGTTCTCAAGTTTCTTAAGTTTCTCAGGTTCCATGTAGTCTTCCAGTCTGCCTGTGATGTCCAGATCATAGACCCTTTCACTACCCTGGCAATGTGCTCTTCATTGTTAACTCTGATCTTAGTCAGCTTCATAATATACTTCTCCCCCGATAATTGTCTTCAATACCTTATAGTCATGATCCATCAGAACCAGGTCACTTCTGCGGCCAACTTCTATCTTGCCTCTGTCAGTTAAGCGCAGACACCTGGCCGGATTCTCAAAGTACAGTTTACCGACTTCTTCCATGGTCAGACCGACTACGTCTCTGGCGCATCTGATGATCTCGTTGGCCACCATGTTGCCTGACCGCAGATGTCCGTCAGGACGCCAGTTGTACCCGTCATGAGTGTCAATGATCGATCCGTCATCCATTACGTTTTTCCCGTCAGGAAGACCGCTGTATCCGCTCAGGTCAGTAATGCCGTAACATCTGTCAATGCCCTTTGCCTTGATCGTCAGCTTTATCCAGCTTGGATTTACATGATAGCCGTCCATCGTCAGCTGAGCATTTATTCTGTCTTCCAGCAATACACCAACACACGGGTCACTTGCCCTATGGTGCATCGTCTTGTACCCGTTATAAAGATGTGATGCCTGATTCATTCCGTGATCAGCAGCTATCTTAGTTTCCTCGGCTGTCGCATTGGTATAGCCGTCTTCCGGATCAACCCCCTTGCTGACGAGATAATCAATGAATTCAATGGCGTTTTCATAGTCAGGAGCTATACCGAAGATGCCGACATCAGAATAGTCACCGTCAACGATGAAATCTGCCAGTTCAGGTGTAGCCGGCTTTACTCCCGCATGAAGGTATCTGTCCAAGGTCGGGAACGGATGTTCAAAGTGGAACTTCAGCGGTTCGGCTCCCCTGTAGTTTTCATGGACCTTGCGGATGGTACGGACGCTGTCCCTCATGTCCTCATATGTTTCCTTGATCGGCGGATAGATTATAGCCAGTGTCGGATAAACAGTGGTTACGCCCGTTGAAGGCAGCCTGTCCAGAAGATAGCGGACCTGCTCTTCATGAGTGCCCCTGTTCTTGAAGGATGTTGAGTAGTTGAAACCTCTCAGAAATCCCCCATGACAGTGAGCATCCACCATTCCGGCATAGAGGTATGCTCCATGGGCATCCAATACCTCATCACCAGTCAGACCTTTTCCGATCTCCTGTATTCCGGTTTCATCATAGCGTACATCGACATCATTAAACTTCCCATCAATAAAGACATGTGCATTTCTGACTATCATTATGTTTTCCTCGCTTTATATACATATATTAACACATGATGCTGTCTCTAAAACGGTACATGACCATAAGAAAAGGCGGACATTGTCCACCTGTCACTTCTATTCTTCGCCTGCCACGTTGACATTGAATACCTGAATGGTCTGAGGAACCACGCAGTTATTGATCTGTCTGGTCTTGCTGGAGAAATACATGCTGCTGAGGGAATCCTGCATGTTGCAGGTGATCGAGCCGCCGGTAACCGGTGTTACCGTCTTGCCGTCATAGTAATAGGCAAGTCTGATCTCACCGCCGAAGTCTCCGGTCATCGGATTCATGACAAAGCTTGAGAACTGAATGATCTCCAGATAAGGATCCTTCTTCATTTCCTCAATTGTCCTGGTACCGCCGCTTACTACGAAGTTATTGGCCGGTACGGCTTCCTTGATGCCCAGATAGTAGCTGTTCGGCTGGTCGCCCCAGTAATTCATGTACTGGCCGTCTTTCACTAATACCAGATCTTTGGCCGGATTGCCTTCAACCGTATACGGCATGTTCATTGATGAATAAGGCAGTTCTCTGACCAGTTCAACCGTCAGCTTGTCACAGTTGTCACCTTCCTGACATCTGTCGCCGATCTGAACCTGTGAACGCTTGTTGTAGACCATTGAGGCATTCGTCTTGACGATGAAGTAATGGAAGAAGTCTCCATTGTCCAGTCCTGACATCAGAACGGTTACGCCGTTCATCTTCTTTGTCGGAACGGCCTTTGTTCTGTCCTTGGCATATCTGAAGACATCCAGAATGCCATCAGTTATTTCATTTAACGGCTGATTGGCGAACTTGACTCTGTGGTACAGTTCGATCTCATGATCGCCGTCAATTGAATTGATGATTACTTCTGCCTCTTCATCCATGGTGTTGAATGAAATGTCAACGCCTCTGGAATTGATGACATGGTAGTAATATTCATTTGCGAACAGCTCGTATGAGTTGATCTTTTCCGTTTCGGTATCCCTGACGTTCTGAATTGCACTTACCAGAGTCTTAAGAACATCCAGTAATCCGAAGTCCTTCTTTTCCTCAAAGTGCTTATTATCAGCCGGGATCTCAAAGTAAGGATTGAGTGCCAGCAGGGCATTCTTTCTCATCTCGTCGATGTCCTTCAGGATCTTTTCATCGCTGTCGCTGCCATAGATTTCATGGGCTGCCTGACCGCGCATCTTCTTGCCGTCGACTTCCTTATCCATGTAGATGGTAAGAGTCGTATGCGTAGTATTGGATATACGGTGCTGATCAAGCTCCTGCTTAACGAAGAAAGCCTGGTGAGATACCGTTGTCTTTTCAACGATGCGGTAATCGCTGACGTTACATTTTCTTACTAATTCTTCTATGTGTTTCAGCATGTTATCCTAATCTCACTTTCGTCTTGATGTATGGACCGCCATCTGATACGACGACCCACTCCTTATAGCCCTTGCCGCAGTGTCCGTTACCGTTAAGTTCAAGGTCACTGCCGATCATTGAAATGTTGCTGAGAAGATCCGGAACGTAACCGGTCAGAACGACAGGTGTGAACATCTTGCCTGTCAGCTTGCCATCCTTTATCTCCTTGGCTCTGGACAGAATGCACTGAATGCCCCAGTGCTTCGGGTCTTCCATGCCGGAATTCATTCCGTCAACCAGGAAACCGTACCTGACTGACTTTATCATCTCTTCAACGGTATTGTTCTGCGTACCGAAGTAGGTGTTTGTCATTCTGGTATAAGCCTTTCTTTCAAAGGATTCCCTTCTGCCATTGCCTGTCGGCTTTACATGCAGTCTGGCTGCGCTTAAGGCATCACAGATTCCTGATACCAGGTAACCGTTATCCAGGATCTTGGTGCAGCCGCTGATCGTTCCTTCATCATCGAAGAAATATGATGCGGTCTGTTCAATGCCGCCCTGAGCACCGTCATACATGTTGGTAATGGTGCTGGCCAGTTTTTCTCCCATGTGCTGCTTGGCAATAGCCCTTTCCTTGACGAACATGTCCATTTCAACGCCATGTCCGAAGGCTTCATGGGCAATTAATCCGGTAGCTTCCGGTGTACAGATGACTTCATATTCACCCGGTTCAATATTCGGTGCACCGAACATTGCCATCAGATCCTCATAGGCCTTTCCCAGCTTGCATTCCTGCTTCTCAATCAGTTCTGAACCGAACCAGCCGGTATCTCCAACGTTGTTATACTGTATCTCGCCATCTTTAAAGGCCAGTAAGGCACAGCTGACGAATGATACGCCCCAGCTCTGGATCAGATCCTTGTTTACAGAAAGGAAGAGCTTGCTGTTGATTTCGGTCATGAAGCTGACCATGCAGTCAATGATTCCCGGATAAGATGCCCCGCTGTCACGCAGCTTCTTCATCTTGTTAAGGATCTCATCGTTATTCAGATCATACAGTTCCTCGGAGATCTCCCCGGCAAATTCCCTGGTGATCTTTTCTTCATATTCCAGCGGTGTTTCCAGTTTTCTGACACCTAATCCCTCAAGCATTGCACTCTGCTCATCAAGTGTCCTTCTGATCGTTTCCGCCAGTTCATTAACATCACTGATATCCGTAAATGAGTATTCGCTGTATCCGCCATCTTTGTACACTCTGACGACGAATCCTCTTTCCCCGTCCGGGTATTCCGAAATCGAGGTGTTGCGCATGGAAACTCTGAAGCTTGTTCCGCTGACATCGGTAGCCAGAACGGATACGTAGTCATAGTGAGGCTTCAATAGTTCAACGAGTTTCTTCAGCTGAGGCTTTACCTGCAGTAAATACTCTGACTGTCTTGCTATCATATGTTCCATCCTCCTGCAATTATTCTATGCTCATAATTCTTCTCCTTCAAGCAATTGTCACTTTACACTGTCATATCATTACTTCTTACGTGATATAATTAAAAAAAAGGAAAAGGCATGGAATTAAGGGAAATCTTCTTAAGTAATAATATTGAGGTGACCAATCGTCAGCTTCAGCAGTTTGAAAGATACGCTGATCTGCTGATCGAGTGGAATGAGAAATTCAACCTCACCAGCATTACCGGCAGAGAGGACATCTACGTAAAGCACTTTTACGACAGCATTCTCCCTTCCCTTTACCATGACCTTAAGGGATCACTGGCCGATGTAGGATCAGGCGCCGGGTTCCCGGGAATTCCGTTAAAAATCATGTATCCCGATCTGGAAGTCACGCTCATAGAGCCAACCGGCAAGAGATGCACCTTTCTGAATGAAGTGATAAGTCAGCTGTCTCTGGATAAAATCACGGTAGTAAACATGCGCAGTGAGGATTATGCCAGGGAAAACGTCAGATTTGACTTCGTCACGGCCAGAGCCGTTGCCGAGCTGAACATCCTGACTGAACTGTGTCTGCCATTGGTTAAGACAGATGGTCACTTCATCGTCATGAAAGGCCCCAAGGCCTATCAGGAACTTGAGAATGCCTCCAGAGCCATCAGGGTATTGGGAGGTACGGTCAGGGAAGTCAGAGAGATACCTTTATCATCTGATCAGACCAGAGTACTCATCGACATTCAGAAGACTTCGGAACATGATCCAAAGTATCCGCGTAATTATTCACAGATCAAGAAGAAACCGTTATAGGAGGTCACCATGGCATTAGTAGAACTGATTAAGACAGCTGACATTCTTCCAAATCCTTTTCAGCCCCGTAAGGAGTTTGATGAAACCGGAATCAACGAACTGGCCGCATCAATAAGAGAAAACGGCCTCATTCAGCCGGTAACCGTAAGAAAAGCCGGAGAAAGGTACGAATTAGTCACCGGCGAAAGAAGATTAATGGCCTGCAGGTCCCTGGGCTGGACGCTCATCCCTGCTCTGATAAATGACGTAAATGACAGGGAAATGGCACAGCTGGCTCTGATTGAAAACATTCAGAGAGAGGACCTTAACGCAATTGAGGAAGCTGAAGCTTACAGGACCATACTGGCTGACGGCGGCATGACTCAGGAACAATTGGCCGACAAGCTCGGCAAGAGCCAGTCGGCGATCGCCAACAAGCTGAGATTACTGAACCTGGATGAATCAGTAAGAGATGCCCTGGCCAAAAAGAAGATCACTGAAAGACATGGCAGAGCCATTCTGACCCTGAAGCCTGACCAGCAGAAGAAAGCCCTTGATTATATAGTCAATAACAATCTTACGGTCAAGGATACGGAGAAGTACATCGAAAGATACTATACCCTCAATCCTGACAACCAGAAGGACTTCATAAAGTGCTTCGGTGTGAGCACCAGAATAGCCGTAAATACGATCAGACAGGCTGTCAACAGTTTAAGAAAAGTCAACATGGACATCGACGTAACGGAGCAGGATAATCCTGATGATTACGTCATTACAATCAGTATCAAAAAGTAAACCGTTTATGATATAATCTTTCATGCATAGTAATTGATAGGATGTGAACACATGGGAAAAATAATAGCAGTAGCTAATCAGAAAGGCGGAGTCGGCAAGACCACTACCAGCATGAACCTGGCAGCGGGTCTGGCTTTCCTGGGCAAGAAGATATTGCTCATAGACCTCGACCCTCAGGGTAACGCTACTCAGGGTCTGGGTGCCAGAAACAACATTACGACCAGCACCTATGACCTGTTATTAAGAGACAGTACGGCAGAAGAGTGCATCAAGTCGCTGAAGATCCCGCCAATGGATCTGATTCCGGCTACCATTGATCTGGCTGGCAGCGATCTGGAGATGCTGTCATACAAGGACGGCAGAGAGAAACTGCTGAAGAACAAGCTTGATGTCATTAAGGACAACTATGACTTCGTGATCATTGACTGTCCGCCGTCATTAGGCCTGTTAAACACAAATGCCCTTACCGCTGCTGATTCAGTCATCATCCCAGTTCAGTGTGAATACTATGCCTTGGAAGGTCTTACCCAGCTTCTTTCAACCATCAGACTGGTTCAGAAGCTGTTCAACCCCAAGCTGCACATTGAGGGCGTATTACTGACAATGTTTGACATCCGTGTCAAGCTGTCACTGGAAGTACAGCAGGAAGTCCGCAAGTACTTCAAGGAAAGAGTGTACAAGGTCTCCATACCGCGTAACGTCAAGCTTTCCGAAGCCCCGTCACACGGCAAGAGCATATTTCAGTACGACATCAAGAGCAGCGGCTCCAGAGCCTACGTGGCTCTGGCCAAGGAAGTAATAGAGAGAAATACACCGGAGGTGAAATAATGCCAAAAGACGATCATTTAGGAACAGGACTTGAAGCCATATTCGGACCGGATCTGACCAACATCATCGATGACATCCAGAACAATTCTGAAATGGCTGACCAGTATGGCAGAAAGGTCACGCTCAGAATTGATGAAATCAGAATGAATCCCTATCAGCCCCGTCACGTATTTGACGAGACAAAGCTGAATGAACTGGCTGACTCCATCAGAGAACATGGCGTATTCACGCCTGTACTGGTCAGAAAGTCAGCAGCCGGCTATGAACTGATTGCCGGTGAAAGAAGAGTAAAGGCTTCTAAAATTGCCGGCAAGCAGGAGATCCCGGCCATCGTTGTTGACTTCAATGACGAACAGATGATGGAAATCTCCTTACTGGAAAACATACAGAGAGAAGACCTCAATGCCATTGAGGAAGCCAATGCCTACAAGCAGCTGATGGACAACATGGGCTATACCCAGGAAGAACTCAGCAAGAAGATCGGCAAGTCAAGAGAATACATTGCCAACTCATTAAGACTGCTGAAGCTGCCGAAGTTCATCCAGAAGCTGGTTGAAGAAGGAACACTGTCAATGGGACAGGCCAGACCTCTGATCACCATTGAATCAGAGAGCGATGCCAGAAAGATTGCAGACAAGACCATCAAGGACGGTCTGTCAGTAAGAGCCGTAGAAAACCTGGTAAGGACCTTCAAGACTCCTTCCATGCACTATGAGCCGGTTAGGCAGAGCGACAACCATATCCTGGACGTTCAGAAAAACCTGCAGCGCAAGCTGGGAACCAGGGTAAGGATTTCGGGAAGTTCAATCAACATCAGCTATTCAAGTACGGCTGATCTCAACCGCATTCTGGAGCTGATCGGATACGAGGAAACAGAATAATGACCGATAACATTACTTGCACCGTGATCCAGGGCGATCAGACTTATGTGTCTGACCTGCCGGGATTAAGACCATTAATGAACTGGCTGCACCGGTCACCTGAAATATTTGAAGGCAGCTATGTCATTGACAAGGTAGTAGGCAAGGCCAGCGCCATGTTACTGACATACGGCGGGGCCAGGAAGATCCATGGCAAGCTCATGAGCAGACCGGCAGATGAATTCCTGACTGCTCACGGCATCGAGCACACCTATGACGTTCTGACTGATTACATCCTGAATCAGGACCAGAGTGACATGTGTCCGATGGAAAAGAGAGTAAAGGATCTGAAGGAACCGGAAGAAGCCTTCGCCGCATTAAAACCCATATTCATAAAAGAATGATCCATAGTGATTATTCTTTTTTCTTATGTGCTATAATATTTCCAGGTGATTGATTATGAAGAATAAGTTTATGATGACTCCCAGACAGAGCCTTAATTTCGTTAAGGCAAATCTGAACACTTTCCTTTACAACAGCATGATCCTGGCAAGATATGATGTTACCAAGGAGATGTGTGAGAACATTACCAACATTCCTGATGAGACCGAGGAAGAGATTGCCCTGGCCAATTTTGTCGAGGCATATAATTACCTTCTGGAGTCAACTGACATCGAAGCCAGTTACTCCGTTCTCATTGAGCTGCACACCATCTTAATGAAGGGGCTTCTGGACGGTTATCATAACATGCTCACCGAGGATCAGATCGAAGAACTCAACGCCATGATCAATCAGCCGGCCAAGGCCAATACTGAAATAGCCCTGGACGTCATGATTCACATTCTCGACAAGAGACTGTTCGTGGATGGCGACGTAAGAGCTGCCATGATGTTTGCCAATAAGATCATGGTTGATAACGGCAACGGTTTCATAACCGTATCACCTGAAAACGCCCACACCTTCAGAGAAAAGCTGAAGGCATACAACGACACCAAGGAAGCAGAGCCATTTAAGGACTGGCTCTACAAGTACTGCATCAAGGGCAAGAAAGTGTATTATTAGGTCATGGAGATAAGAACTTCCAGAAACATATGGCAGATAGTGGCCATATGCGTGGCAATCATAGTACTCGGAACAGTCGGAATCATTGTCTTTCCTCAGTACAAGGGAACGTTCATAACAGCGATGTTCGGACTTGTCTGCATAATAATTTCACTGGTGATGGAAAAGGGCATGACATCCAAGGTTGAAAACTGTTCGTATCTGACCACGGGAACGATCGTAGACTACTACCGCAAGGATAACGGCGATGAAGCAGACAGCCTTTTCCCGGTATACGAATACACTTACGGTGACAATACCTACCGCGTTCAATCAGAACTGTCTGATAATCCATCAAGACTGCCGGAAGGCCGTGAGGTAGAGGTATATCTGAATCCGGATCAGCCGGAGGAATCATACATATCCGACACCAGAAGGAATTCAATGAAGTTTCTGAAACTGATCAGACTGATCGGTGCCGGATTCATCGTAATGGGATTTTTCATTAAGTAAAAACAGCGAGATATCTCGCTGTTTTCCTTTATTGTTTTCCGTAACTGTTGAACAGATCTTCAACTTCCTGTTTGTCAGCCAGCCCCAGTTTAAACGCAGTAGCTGAACCGCAGGCTGTCGCATATATCAACTTGTCCCTGCCGGTCATTCCCTGCTCACTGGCATACATGAAGCCGGCTACCATGCTGTCACCGGAACCTATGGTGCTGACGACCTTACCCTTAAAGGCTTCAGCGCGTTCATAGTTACCGTCATACAGGCAGGCTCCATCGCCGCCCATGGAAACCAGAACATTGGCAATGCCCTGTTCATGGATGTCCTTCATGACCTCAATCAGTTCCTCAGGATCACTTAATTCCCTGCCGGTCATGCCGCTTAGTTCGGCAATGTTTGGTTTGATCAGGAATGGTCTGTATTTCAATAAGCTCTTAAGATACTTTTCATTGATGTCGACGACCAGTCTGGCATTTTTTTCATTGGCGATCCTGCACAGTGTTTCAATGTCTTCCGTTTCGAAGCCTCTGGCCGTATTGCCACTGATGTCCAGGTAATCCTCTTCAGTAAGTCTGTTCCTCAGGAATTCAAACAGCTCTTCTTTCTGCTGACTTCCGACCTTGATTCCGGAAAGATTGATCTCCGTAAGTTCTTTTTCGTCCTCAACCTTGATGTTGATGCGGGAAACTCCCTCACATTCGATCATGTTGATCTCAGAAACCTTACCCTTAAGGCTGTTTCTGATAAATTCACCGGTAAAGCCGCCGACAAAGCCGATTGCGCAGCTCTTAATTCCCAGTTTTTCGACAAGTAAGGAAACATTGATGCCCTTTCCGCCGGCAATGTACTGTTCCGATTCTGCTCTGTTGAGCTTTCCTAATTCAATCTCCGTCTTAACGAAGAGATCCACTGATGGATTCAAAGTTACCGTATATATCATATTCCTACTTACTCAATATCTCGCAATGATCTTCAAATACCGCAACGGTATATTCCCACTGAGCGCTTGGCAGGCCGTCCTTGGTATAGACTGTCCAGCCATCAAGAGCGCTTACTCTTACACCAGACTTCTTGAAGTTGAGCATGGGCTCAATCGTGAATGTCATGCCCGGTACGATCAGACAGCCGGTGTTCTTCTTGCCATAGTGATAGACAAACGGATCCTCGTGGAATTCAATGCCAACGCCATGACCGCCGAAGTCTCTTACTACCTTGAAGCCGTTTCTGCTGGCATGCTGTTCAATGACGTAGCCTACATCCCCAAGGAATCCCCAGGGCTTAACGGCCTCCAGTCCCAAGTCGAGGCACTGCTTGCAGACACGGATGAGTCTTTCATTTTCCGGTGTCGTCTTGCCAATGACGAACATCCTGGAAGCGTCAGCGTAATAACCCTTGTATATCGTCGTAACGTCAACGTTGACGATGTCGCCTTCCTTCAGTACTCTCTTGGTACTTGGAATGCCATGACATACGACGTCATTTATTGATACGCATACATGCTTCGGGAAGCCCTCATAGTGATATGGGGCACAGATGGCATCATGAGCCTCCGTATATTCAGCTACCCAGTCATCTATTTCCTGAGTGGTAACGCCTTCCCTGATCCTTTCCGAAACGTAATCAAGCACGCCGGTGTTAATGACACCGCTGGCTCTTATGCCTTCGATCTGTTCAGGAGTCTTGACGTATTTCCACTTCGGGACCTGATGACCCATTCTCTTATAATATTCAACTTTTTCTCTTAATTCATCATTAGGTTCCATGCTAACCTCCCAGCTTTTCATATTTTCTGGCACCGAAGTGCATTATGACGTAGTACAGAATCGCTGCCAGTACAAACAGCGCTGCGGTTGAGATCATGTAATATGTATCCATCTGAATGTGTTCAGCGGCAAACAGGAAATATGCTGCTATGCCGATGCCCAGAACAGCCATTGATCCAAACATCTGAACCATTACGGCCATGCTTCTCTTTACCACCTCAGCTTCATTGGTCCAGTTCAGTTTTGGATAGAACAGACCAACCAGCATGCCAAGCATGTCGGAGAAGATCAGGAAGGCCTGCGGCAGTAATATGCAGCAAGCTGCCAGCTTCCAGTCAAATCTGCATACAACACAGAAGACAACGGACAGTATCAGTATTGCCGGAGCCATCAGTGAATAATGGAACAGGAGCTTGCTGTTGATGATGTCCCTTGTTCTGATCGGCAGCGACTTCAGATGGTCCAGGCATGGACCTTCAAGCGAGATCGATGATCCGGATACACCAAAGGTACAGCACATGAAGCATCCGGCAGCCATTCCTCCACCGGCAACCAGCCCGGTAACCAGTTCCCTTTCACCCTGAGTCAGGTCAACCAGTTCTTTGAACAGGCTACCACCCTTTATGATCATGAATACGGCAAATGCCAGAACCATGATTATTCCCATCAGATTATTGATCAGATAGGTAAAATAAGCTCCGAATCTCTTCAGTTCCCTGCTCCAGAGAGCTGCCATGACTGAGCGCTCACGGACAGGTTTTTCCTTATATGTACGCTTGGCAACGACAACACCATTGATGGTAATGGCCTTGATGTAGAATCTGTTTACAATGACAAACACCAGGGCAATTGATGCAACGGCTATGCCGATTATCAGCAACATGTACTTCACATTCGTATGCATGATGCCCTTGCCGTACCACTCAGTGAACTTCAGCTTGCCTAAGGCATTGCCAATGGGAGCGAGGTCCCCGCCTTCAGCCATTGCCATTTCCATCTTGAAGGTGAAGTAGTAATACAGGCCAATCATGCCGAAGGTCATTATTATCTTCAGCAGGTTCTTGTGAGTACTGCGGGCAAAGACACGGTATAAGCCAAAGCCAACTATCGCTCCTATGGCCAGTGTCAGTAACGGCCAGAAGATGCTTACGACCAAGGTGTTTACGAAGAATGCGCCGATTTTGCCTGATGCCATTATCCAGGCCGCCAGAGCCGGAATAAGCATTGTTGCCTGAATGAAGTAATCATACATCAGCATGGCGATCAGTCTGCTTAACAGAATGTGATGTGACTTGATCGGCATTGACAGCAACATGTCATTGTACTTTGACTCAAACAGCTGTCCCTCTGCCATGGCGATGTTCGTCATCAGCATGAAGCCAAAGGTCATCGTCCCAAGAATGGAGAAATACATCCAGCCCATGGCAGCGCTGTAGAAGCTCTTGGCGAATTCATAGAACATGGTAAAGAACGAAGCTACCAGCAGAACACCAATGAGGACTACTACCAGCCAGGTCGGCATTCTGAATTTCTTCTTCCCGTTTGATGCCTTCCTGCCTATTAATCCCTTGATGTTGATCAGGGTCAGTTGTCTAAGCATCTTTTTCCCTCTCAAGTTCCAGGAAGGTTTCTTCCAGCGATACGTCGCCCTTTACTTCGTCCATCGTGCCGGCCTTGATGAGCTTGCCGTTCTTGATGATGGCGATCTTGTCACAGAGTTTTTCTGCAACGTCCAGTACGTGAGTTGAGAAGAATACGGCTCCGCCCTTGTCACACAGTTCTCTCATCATGCTCTTGAACTGGAAGGCAGCTATCGGATCCAGTCCGACGAACGGTTCATCCAGAACAAACAGCTTCGGTTCGTGCAGCATGGCCGCAACGATGGCGAGTTTCTGCTTCATGCCATGTGAATATGAACTGATTGGCTGAGCCAGATTTGAGGTTATTTCAAAGGTATCGGAATACCTTCTGATCCTCTCTTCTCTGACACTCTTTTCAACCTTATATACGTCACCTATGAAATTCAGGTAGTCAATGCCACTGAGGAAATCAAACAGAACGGGGTTATCAGGAATGTAGGCGAAGTCCATCTTGCAGGCCAGCGGGTCTTCCCTGATGGATCTGCCGTTGATGGTGATCTCACCCTCATCAAAATCCAGCAGACCGCACGCACATCTGATGGTAGTGGTCTTGCCGGCACCGTTATGACCTATGAAGCCATAGATCTCCCCCGGCTTTATTTCCAGAGAAAGGTCATCCACGGCAACCTTAGCTCCGTATTTCTTGGTCAAATGTTCAATTTTCAACATTTTATCACCCCTTTGATTTATTATTATACTACGAATGGACTGTATTTTACATAGAGGAAGACGTATGACACTGGACGAAGTATTTAAGGAACTGAGCGTATTTGATGAATGCAGAATAATAGAAGAATCAGAGGGATCGTTCTCTCTTGAAAGCAGGGTCACTGAAAGGAACATCAATCCCTACGGCACTGCTCACGGTGGTTATCTTTATACCTTATGCGATACCGTTGCCGGTGTTACGGCCGCAACCATGGGTGACTACTGCGTAACCCTGCAGGGTAACATCAACTACGTTAAGCCCGCAGAAAAAGATGATGTTCTCCTGGTTACCGGCAAAATCTGCCACAATGGCAGAAAGACCAAGGTAATCGAGGTAAACATCATCGATCAGAACGGTTCATTGATCTGTAAGTCAACCTTCACGATGTATTCAGTCGGAAAGATCAGTGAGTAAGCAGTTCCAGACACTTTCTGGCTTCACTTACTTCAGCGTTACTGACAAAGCTGTCCTGCTGATATCTGGCTCTGATGTAGAGCTCCCTTAATCTGATGGCATTGGCATCCTCACCATAAGGTGAACTGTCCAGTATGTCCTCAGAAGTAGTAGTCTTGTTAACGGATACCCCGTTCTTTCTGACGAAGAACAGGAATTCCCTGTATATGTTTCTGATCTGCTGCCGGTTGGATCTGTCCGAGGCAGCTTTTTCTTTCTTCTTTCTGTTAACGGTTTCCGTACCGTTGGCCTTCTCATAGTCAACGTCATCTTCCTTACTGCCGGCAAAGTTTCTGAATACTCTTACCATCAGGTATACAAACAGTGCCAGTGCGGCAACGGCCAGTACGATCAGTACAAATCTCTGCAGTAAGACGAAGATCTTTCCTCCTTCATTTGCCGTTTCTCCGCTCATCTGCTCAGTATCATTGCTGAAGATCTCATTGTATATGTCTTCAGCCGTCGGTTCATTTTCAATGATCTGTTCCTCGGGCTTTCTGACAATCATCTTGGTCATGAAGACGAATATACCGATGAACTGTCTGATGATAAAGCCTATCGGTAATAATACCAGTTCAAGCAGTTCTCCTGAATGAACCAGCAGTCCATAGACCAGTCCGATGATGACCGTAACTGAAAAGACGACAACCAGTACGGTCATGGCGTTGAGCATCTTGCTGGCAGGATCGGCATTTCTGCCAACTCTCTTTACCCTCAGAGTTATGACTCCGCTTAACAGATGCAGTGCCCCTAACAGTAAAGACAGAGGCATGTCCGATGGGGACGTTATGATGACAAACATCATTGCCAGTGTGACTACCGCTGGTATGGCAAACCAGTATCTGTACTGATCATAGCTGATGTCCATCTGGTCGGTAATGATGCTGTAAGCCAGATAGATCAGTAACGGTATCATGAAATACAGCTGGGCTGTTTCACTTACAAAGGCCAGACTGACTGCCGGCAACAGTCCCAGGAGGATCCTTACCGGCGTTCTTCTCTCCCTGTCAGCCAGAAATCCCGCTATCAGAGTCGAGAGCACAATGACCGCGTTCAGTACATGGGCACTGGAGAAAAACGGGGTCAGGGTCAGAAAGGCCAGATAGAAACATACGTCACAGAAAAGTTTAAGTGCGCTGATCATAATGTCTGCCCTCCGGTGAAGACGCATACCTCATGATCCGAGTATGCCTGTAATTTATTAAGTGCCGCTTTCTCGCCCTCATCCAGTCTTGGTGTGATGACGATGTAGCTGCGGTTATTCTTCTTCTTTCTGATGCATTCATCCATCAGTTCGCCGAAGGAATAATAGCCGTGCAGTCTGGACCTTCCCAGTCTGGTCATCAGATAGTTAAGATGTCTGGTACCATAGCCCTCATTGAGATTTCCCACATCACCATCTGATATGAACTCATAGGGTATCCGCTTCTTTTCCAGTTCCTCGCAGACCGTTCTGACTATTTCCAGACAGTCCTCCATTTCCTGATCGCGGTTATTGTCCATGTGCAGCACGACAGCCACGTTGGTATCCACGGTAAAGTCATTGTTCTTTACCATCAGCTTATCTACCTTGGCGGATTGGCTCCAGGAAATGTTCTTCATCGGTTCCCTGCCGGTATAATCCCTGTAACCTATGTTAAGCACCGGGTCTTCAATGATGAATCTTCTTACCGAGATGTCACCCAGAAATCCTCCCAATGTCTTTATGACATATTCATCCTCGCTTCTCTTCGGCATTATTACCAGGTCGGAAGTGATATCGATGTTTCTGACCTTGGCCTGAAAGCCCAGGAAGTCCCCGGTCTCCAGGAAGCATCTGCCATTTCGATATACGCCTCTTCTTGAAAAGGTTAAGTGCGTTTCATGGGTGTGACTCTTCTTTGGGAAGAGAAACAGCCTGTAGCCGTATCTGTTTGTGGTGCCGTTTTCTATGACAGCCCCCTCCGGAAGCTGCTCGCTTACGTTGATGTAAGCCACCGGAAAACGCCAGGCATTGATTATCTTTGAGGTAAAGGTAATCCTTTCGCCCGGCTCAGCCAGTCTGGTATCGTATTTATACTCATAGAAAAGGTTCTTAAGGACAGTCGGTGCCATTACCACCTGCAGAAATCCGCAAACTGCCAGTAAGCCCACAAACAGAAGACCGATCATATGGTTTCCAAAGGTACTCTTATGTCGTTAAGTATTCTTTCCATTACCTGTTCAGCGTTGGTATGGCTGCCTGAATTCATGATTACACGGTGAGCCAGTACGCTGACGGCTTCCTTCTTGACGTCTTCAGGAATGACATAGCTTCTGCCTTCCATGGCTGCCAGTATCTGGGAAGCTCTGTATAAGGCCAGTGTTCCTCTGGTAGAGGCACCGGTAGAAAGATAGCTGTTGTCTCTGGTAGCTTCGATGATGTCCATGATGTACTTCTGAACATCCTCGGAAACGGTTACCTTATTGATTTCACTGATCACAGTCTCGATCTCCTCAGGTGAAGAAACTACCGGCAGATCCTCAATGATCTCCCTGGAATCCCTGCGTCCCATGATGCTCATTTCCTGTTCCCTGTTCATGTAGCCCATTGAAAGCTTCATGAAGAAACGGTCCAGCTGAGCTTCCGGCAGCGGGAAGGTTCCGTAGGATTCGACCGGATTCTGCGTGCCCATGACCATGAACGGTTCAGCCAGCTTATAGGTCTTGCCGTCAACGGTGACCTGCTTTTCCTCCATGGCCTCCAGCAAGGCAGACTGCGTACGCGGAGTCGCCCTGTTTATCTCGTCAGCCAGAATGATGTTGCTGAAGAGAGGTCCTTCACGGAAGACGAATTCACCTTCCTTCTGGTTGTAGAAGTTAATGCCGGTCAGATCAGACGGCAGTAAGTCCGGTGTGAACTGGATTCTCTTGAAGTCACCGCCAATGCTGCGGGCAAAGGCTCTTAATAACATTGTCTTGCCGGTACCCGGCAGATCTTCAAGCAGAACATGTCCCTTGGCCAGAAAGCAGATGACCACCTGTCTGATGACATCTTCCTTGCCTACGATGACCTTGCTGATGTTCTTGACCAGTCTGTCTGTATATTCCTTAACTGTAATCATATGATTCCTCCGAATTGCATCTATTTGCATGACTGTCCTGGCTTCAGTTCAGTACAGTCTGATTTTCAAAAAATGTCAGGTCCACGAAGTCCTTTATCAGAGCAAAGAACTCTCTGGTGTAGTAATGGGGCATTAGTATCATTAAGCCATTGCTGCCAAGGGTTTCAACATTCCTGAATCCCATTCTGTCAGCGATGAATCTGGCCCGGCAGAGATGATAAGACGCTGAAACAATTATGATCTTAGCAGTTTCAGGATCGTCTCCCCTGCCTTCGATCAGCATCCGGGAATTCTCGATGTTTTCCTGAGTGTTGGTACTTCTGTCCTCATATAATATCCTGGCCTCGGGAATGCCCATGTTCATCAGATAATTCCTTGCGACCAGAGCTTCAGCCATGTGTTCGTCATCACCCTTGCCACCCGTAGTAATGATCATGACACGTTCATTGTCATGAGCGTAGCGGTAAGCGGCTTCTATTCTGGCTTTGAAGTCAACTGTTGGTCCATCCTTGCGGACCCTGGCTCCCAGCACTATGACATAGTCCGCATTCTCGCCTGTCGGACTTACGGCATCATGAATGATGATGCCCTCAATTATCAGAAACATCATTCCCAGAACAACGGTCAGTGCCGTCACACCTCTTTTCAAGGTGACTGGCATTCTGTCCCACAAGAGGCTTAATGCCATAAGAAACAGCCCGGCAGCCAGGAAGAAGAAATTGAAAACTCCTCCCATTCCCAGTATTCCCAGTGTTACTATACCATAAACAGCACATATTAAACCTGTTATTCTGTAGAATGTCTTCATTTGTACCTCATTAATTGGCTATGCCGTGATGAGCCGTTGGTGAATTCTCATCAAGTGGCAGGAATGTATAACCATTTTCCAGTGCCCAGCGGAAGAATCTTTCTATGCCGTCAACCGTATATTCCAGAGAGTCATGGGACAGACATACAGATCTGCTGTGCCACTGTACCCCATCTATCAGATTCTGGGCTACTTCCCAGGGATCAGTCGTCCTGCCGGCATCTCCGCTTTCAACGTTCCAGTCAAAGTAAGTAAGTCCCTTCTGGCGTGACTGGGCAGCCAGAGTACTCATGATTCCGTCACAGTAGTTGAAGGAAACGGTATTACTGGAGCCTCCCGGGAAGCGGAACAGCGTTGCGCGATGACCTGTCTGCTCTTCAATTACGTCATTCATCAGATTGAAGTCGTTCCAGTATGCCTCAGGACTCTGATATATCCTGGCATAGTTATGCGTATAGCTGTGGACGGCAACGGTATGGCCTTCCTCATACTCTCTCTTTATGCAGTATTCATAGGCATCAAAGACATCCGTAACGAAGAACGTTGCCTTGATGTTATACTTCTTCAATATGTCCAATAGTCTGTCCGTATTTCTTGACGGGCCGTCATCAAATGTCATGTAGATGACCTTGTCCGGATCATATGCACAGACCTGTACGGTTCTTTCAGCAACGGTTACGTTGTTATAGGAGTCTGAGACTATGTATTTAATCGTATATTCACCGGCTGTATCAGTATCTACCTCGCCAATGACTTCAACTCTGTCTGTAACATCACCATCCAGGTCATCTTCGGCATGGTACCAGCTATCAAAACTGGAGCCCTGCTGAATGAATGCTACGTCATCAAAGGTTATCTCCGGTCCCTTGCGGTCATCGAAGACTATTTCCCTGACGAGCTCTGCCTTGTTTCCAAACGAATCGGAAACGCGGTAGGTCACTCTTTCTCCATCATCAGTTCTTTCAACGTTTTCAGTTACGTCACCGTCATACTTGTCTACGGCAGAGTAACCTTCTTCAATGTACTCATGTCCAGGCAGAGTATAGAAGTCAGGATCACTTACCAGCGTGATTACCGGCGGCGCGTTGTCCTTTACCTCTACCTTTCTGATCTTCTCAAATATCTTGCCGTTGAATTCAGCCCGGTAAGTAAAATCATAGGTTCCAAGATTATTTATATCGACCCCGTTTACGGTTTCGTACGGATATTCCTTCCTGATGAAAGGAAACAGTATCGCAACCTTTTCCACCTTGGCTCCCTGATCTTCATAAGTCTCACCGTATTCAGCAACGACACTCTCCTCGCCATTGAGCGTTATGTCGATTCTGAACAGCTGAAAACCCGCAGTCACCCCCATTAAAGCAAGGATGATGACCAATGCGGTTATTACCCCAATTAATACCTTTTTCATATTAAACCCACCAACCTATATCATTATAATACGGATTAACGCTTTTTACTTAACATTCTTGCCATGAGAAAACCCTCTGTTTTTATCAGAGGGTCTCAGTTTTCTTAGTTTTCTACGTACTTGTAGGTTCCCTTTACACCGAAGATGTCAACTCCATCTCTGATGTTCTCAGCCTTCAGGTTATCTTCACCCTTAATGAAGAGGTTCCCGGAAATGTACATTCCCTTTGGAATTACAATGTCCTTACTGCCGGGGGAATATGACATTGACGGTGAGAAGGTCGGTATTATGCCGGTAATCTTCAGACCGTTTACGTATGCCGTATAACCAAGCAGAATGTCTTCAGCCGTTGCTGTTGCGTTTGACGTATCGATCTCAACGAATGATCCGTCAATTCCACCAACATTGGAGTATGCTCTCTTGCCGAAGGCAATGTCATTGGCTGTTGCCGTGGCATCTCTGGTGTTGATGTATCCCATGTCGATGTAACCCTGTCTGATGCTATCAGTCAGAATCGGTCTGGTAAGGAAGAATGTTACTGCTGCACCAATGATGATGAACAGCACGGTAATCATGACGGCATTCAGGCCGTAGTGAGGAGTAATGTATTCATACTCATCATCCTCGTCTTCATCATCATATGTGTGAGTAACCGGAACGATTGCGCTGTCAGTAGGCAGGGTCGATAATTCAGTGGTCTCGATCATGCTGATGTCCTTGGTTACATCGGCATCAACGTCGTAACCTTCCTTAGCCAGTTCCTCGTCAGAGAATTCTGTTGTTTCCAGCAGATCAGCCTCGTCTTTGTTTTTCTTTGAAAAAGGCAGTTTCATTATCCCTGACCTCCTTCCTCTCCACCGTCAATCGGTTCAACGATCGGTTCAGGTTCAGGCTGCGGCTCCGGCTCCGGTTCCGGTATCTTTGACCATAGAGCTATGAATGTCAGATCTCCGCTCGTACCCTTCGGTATTACGGTTCCCTGAATGGATATGTCTTCTGAGATCCAGCCGTCAAAGGTATAGCCTTCACGGGTAGGATCATGCAGTGTAAGCGGTGTTTCCGACTTACGGTAGGTTGACGGATTGGCAGAGTGATTACTGCCGCCATCCAGTTTATAGGTTATGGTATATTTTGGCTCTTCTGCAGTATAGGTACCCTGTACGCCGAAGATCAGGACTCCTGACTTTATATTGTCAGGTGTAAGGTCTGAATCGCCCTTGATGACGATGTCACCCTCGGCATATGCACCACCGGGAATGTCAATTGAGGCACCCTTGGTAGTGATCTCCTGTCCCGTCATGACCTTCATCTTGCCGATGACGAGTTCGCCATTGACATAGGCTGTCTTGCCCTTGGCGATGTATTCACTCATGGCTGTTGCGTCGGAGGTATCCAGAACACTCATTGTTCCGGTGATCAGCTCTCCGTTAACGTAAGCCGTCTTGCCCTTTACGATGTCTGAGGCAGTCGCATTGGCGTCTTCAGTAAGCACATAGCCTTCCTTCCTGAGGTCGGCAAGTACCCTGTTATTGAGATACATGTGCGTGCCTACATAGCCAATAGCTGCACCGGCAATTAATCCTCCCAAGGCAAGCAGTATCATGCCAATCAGGAGCTTATTAGTTTTTGCCACTGTAATCCACCTCCATAAATCATGCTTATTATATCGCATTTGTCATTATTTGACCACATTGGCCAGAATGGCCTCAGTTATCTGTGATAAAACACCTTTCCATCAATAATCGTCATCAGAGCCTCATAGTCTATAGTCTTCGTTCATGATGACCAGGTCACTCTTTCTGCCTACTTCTATCTTTCCTCTGTCCGTGATGTTCAGACACTTTGCCACGTTCTCACAATACAGACTTCCAACCTCTTCCATTGTCAGATGGCATCTGTCCCTGGCAGCCTTCATGACTTCGTTGACGGCCATGTTGCCGCTGGCGATGTAACCATCCTCACCATAGATGAAGCCGTCTCTGGCAGTTATTTTGCGTCCGTTAACAACATGCGTTCCATCCGGTATTCCTGATGCCTCCGACATGTCCGATACGCCATAGACGTTTTCCAGCCCCTTTATCTTTATCAGTATCTTTACCCATAACGGATCCACATGATAGCCGTCACAGGTCAGCTGAGCCTTGATCCTGTCATCGTACATGACGGCAGCAGCCGCTCCTGCTTCCCGGTGATGCATGGCCTTGAAACCGTTGAACATGTGGTCTGCCTGACATAAGCCATGATCAGCTGCCTTGAAGACATCTTCAGCCGAGGCTTCGGTATTGCCGACAGTCGGATCAACACCCTTTGAAACCATGTAGTCACACCACTCAATGGCTCCTTCCAGATCAGGTCCGACGTGAAACAGGGCAACGTCGCTGTAATCATTGTCAACGATGTAATCCGTATGTTCCCTGCTGGGATTTACCGCCTCTTTTGTCATGTATCTCTTAAGCGAAGGATACAATCCCTCAAACTGGAATTTGTCCAGCCTGGCTCCATCATACTTACCTCTGAGTTTTCTCAGTTCCCTGACCGTTCTGGCAACTCTTTCATAGTTGGTACCGCTCAGAGTTGGAAAGACTGTCGTTACGCCATGTTCAGGCAGTTTCTCAACCAGGAATCTGATCCTGTCTTCATAGGTACCGAACTCATCCTCTTCTCCATACTGGAACGCCCTCAGCCAGCCGCCATGGTTATGGCAGTCTATT